>CAZLYH010000049.1:0-14749 GCA_964563775.1 uncultured Syntrophomonadaceae bacterium
TCCGCGAAGGTGGTCGTACCGTAGGCGCTGGCGTGGTAACCGGCGTGAACGAATAGACGATTTAAGCGTACATTTTACCTTTTCCCAGGGATAACAACGAGCAGCAGGGGTTTCCCCTGCTGCCTTCTCTTTTAGGCAACAGGACCAACTTAGAACGCGAGGCTTTTATTGACAGTACTCAGGCCTTGTGCTAGAGTATTCTAGGACTTTTGTGCAGAAGACGGAGGTGTAGTCAGGGTGAGAGTTGGCATAACACTGGCTTGTACAGAGTGCAAGCAGCGCAATTATACCACTACCAAAGATAAGAAAAAGCACACGGATAAGATGGAAGTCAGAAAATATTGCAAGTTTTGCAATACCCATACCGTTCACAGGGAGATTAAGTAAGTTCAGGGATGTGAATACTATTGGCCAAGAACAACGTTCCCGCAAAAAAAGAGGGGGGCCTGGCTCTGTGGTGGGGCAATATCAAGAACTACCTCACCAGTGTGTATAATGAGTTAAAAAAGGTACATTGGCCGGACCGTCAGCAATTGGTCGCCTATACCGGGGTAGTTCTGGTATCGGTTGCCATAGTTGGGGCTATTATCTGGTTGTTTGATTCCGGTTTGTCCTTTTTGCTTACCAAACTATTCGAGGCCTTTGCTTAATGACTGAGGAGGTGGTTCCAATTACTACCAAAGAACAACTGGAAGAAGAATTGGAACAGGAAAATATAATTGAAAACCCCGAAAACCTTGAACCGCAGAAGGAAAGCAAGGGCGAATGGTATGTGGTGCACACTTACTCGGGCTACGAGAACAAAATTAAGGTGGACCTGGCCAAACGGGTAGAGTCCATGGGAATGCAGGATAAAATCTTTGATATCATCATTCCCGAAGAACAGGAAGTCGAATACAAGGGTGGCAAGAAAAAAATTACCACCAAGCGGGTTTTTCCCGGATATGTAATTGTTAACATGATTATGGATGAGGGCTCCTGGTACGTTGTACGCCATACTCCTGGCGTGACAGGTTTTGTAGGCAGCGCGGGGAAGCCCATTCCCCTGATGGAAGCAGAAATTAATAAAATCCTGCGACAGATGGGATTGGTAGAAAGCAAGCCCAGGATTATAGATATTTCTGTCGGCGAAAACATCCGGGTAAAAACCGGACCGTTTGCCAACTTTGAAGGCGTGGTCAGGGAGCTTTTGCCCGACCGGGGCAAGGTAAGAGTCAACATTTCCATGTTTGGCAGGGAGACGCCTGTCGAATTGGATTATGAGCAAGTTGACAAGATGTAAGGAGGTGGAAATGCGTGGCAAAAAGAGTTATGGGTAAGATTACACTTCAGATTTCAGCAGGGAAGGCAACTCCGGCACCGCCGGTAGGACCTGCTTTGGGGCAGTATGGTGTGAACATAATGGGATTTTGCAAGGAATACAATGCCAAAACAGCCAACCAGACAGGCTTTATCGTACCGGTGGAAATTACCGTTTACGAGGATAGATCCTTTACCTTTGTCCTAAAATCTCCTCCGGCGTCCGACTTGCTGAAGAAAGCAGCCAGTGTTGACAAAGGATCCGGTGAACCCAACAAGAAAAAGGTTGGAAAAGTGACCCGGGCCAAGGTAGTGGAAATTGCTGAGACCAAAAAAGAGGATCTTAATGCGGCCACCCTTGAGGCGGCTATTCGCATGATCGAAGGTACGGCCCGCAGTATGGGCCTGGAGGTTGTCGACTAATTCGCCAGCCGGAAAAAACGTGGGAGGATTTATTCCGCTTACCACAAGGAGGACAGGGAGAATGAAAGGAAAAGCCTATCAGGACGCTCTTAAAAAATTTGACCGTCAGCAGTCCTATGATCCCAATGAGGCGGTAAAGCTGGTAAAAGAAATGGCTTCCGCCAAGTTTGACGAAACAATTGAGGTACACATTAAACTAGGGGTAGATCCCCGGCATGCTGACCAGCAGGTCAGAGGAACCGTAAGCCTTCCGCACGGGACTGGTAAAACCCGCAAAGTACTGGTCTTCGCTAAAGGTGAAAAAGCCAAAGAAGCTGAGTCTGCCGGTGCCGATTTTGTTGGTGCCGAAGAGTTGGCAGAAAAAATTCAGGGTGGCTGGTTTGATTTTGATGTGGCCGTAGCCACGCCGGATATGATGGGTGTGGCGGGAAAACTGGGTAAGATCCTGGGCCCACGAGGCCTGATGCCCAACCCCAAAGCCGGAACCGTCACCATGGATATAGAGCGTACCATCAAGGAATTAAAAGCCGGTCGTATCGAATATCGTGTAGATAAAACCGCTATTGTCCATGCACCGATTGGCAAAGCTTCCTTTGAACCCGAAAAACTGCAGGACAACCTGAATGCCTTTACCGATGCCTTGATTAAAGCCCGTCCGGCAGCCGCCAAGGGGCAGTATATGCGCTCGGTGACCATCTGTTCGACCATGGGACCGGGGGTAAAGATTAATCCTCTTGTCTTAATGGCAGCAAACAGGTAGAATTAGGTTGTTCATTAAAAACTGAAAACAGTGACTGCAGACAGCCGGTGGCCACGGGCCTTAATAAACCAGAGAGTTTGCCTGCCGAGGTTATTTCTATAGGTAGTGTTCATAATGGAACCACCGGGCCTCTGTACAACTGTCTGCAGAGGCCCTGAATTTTTTCTGGGACTAGGCAGTTATTAATTTGCGACTAGGGGGTGAGACAGAATGGCCAAACTGGAAGACAAACAAAAAGTGGTACAAGAAATCGAGGGCTTGATTCAGGAAGCGGGACTAGTCGTATTTACCGACTACCGGGGACTGAGTGTGGCAGAGGTTACTGATTTACGTAACAAGCTGCGGCAGCCCGGTGTAACTTTCAAGGTTTATAAGAACACTCTGACCGAGTTTGCCCTGAAAAATACTGGTTATGGCGATATGGCCGAGGAAATAGCTGGCCCCAATGCCATACTATTCAGCAACCAGGACCTGGTAACTCCGGCCAAAACCATTTATGATTTTATCAAGCAGTACAAAAAGCTGGAAGTCAAACTGGGTATCGTAGAAGGGCAAATAGTCCACGCAGATAAAATCAAAGCACTAGCCGAGTTGCCTCCGCGGGAGGTTCTGGTAGCCCAGATGCTGGGAACCATGCAGGCACCGATAACCAGCCTGGTCTATGTACTGAATGCCAACCTGACTGGACTGGTGCGCGCGTTGGATCAGGTAAGAGAACAAAAAGCCGGTTAAGAGGCGGCATATTTCAAAAAAGTGCAAAAATGAGGAGGTCAAGTATCAATGAGTAAAGTTCAGGAAGTTATCGATATCGTCAAAAATTTAACCGTTTTGGAGCTGTCTGAGCTCATCAAGGCTTTGGAAGAAGAGTTTGGCGTAAGTGCTGCTGCCCCGGTAGCAGTAGCTGCTGCCCCTACTGCCGCTCCAGCAGAAGCTGCTGAAGAGCAGTACGAGTTTGATGTTATTCTCACTTCGGCTGGTGAGAAGAAGATCAATGTTATCAAGGTAGTCCGCGAGCTGACCGGCCTGGGCCTGAAGGAAGCCAAGGCTCTGGTTGATGAAGCTCCCAACCCGGTAAAGGAAAAAATCAGCAAAGAAGAAGCCAACGAGATCAAAGCCAAATTGGAAGAAGCCGGTGCCGGCGTAGAGTTAAAATAAGAGATTCACGTCTTTGAAAAAAACAACCCATTGGTGTTGGCGATTAAAAGGGGTAACCCGGGGAAAGCCCGGGAACTACCCCTTTTTTCAACTTATCCTGGCAAATCCTGCGCTGTGCTATCCACTGATTCTACTGCAAAAACTGTGTTTAAATGCTTAATATGCAGAGCCCGAACCAGGACATAAGGACTTTTTGCAGTGGAATCAATTACTTCAAAAGCAAATACTCTTATGATATAATCAAAATCAGGTTTATTCTGCTAAAAGAAGGGAAATGATTTAATTGAGAAATAATTTCCCACTTATGTCCCTGATAATTTGCCTGGTCCTTGGCGTTACCGCCGTTCCAGTCCTGGGAGCAGATGCAGAATGGGAATTGCAATGGCGCGAAAACGGCACTCTGATCGAGACGGTGATGCTTCCTTCCCGTCTGGCTGTTGCACCTATCGAGGGGTGGCAAACCCGCCAGCAGGTCGCTCATACTGTCTTCAGAAGAGAAACCAAAGGTTGGGAGCAATACCAGCAGTTGACCGATCGATTGCCACTGGTTGCCCAGACGCAAAACCTGGTTTTCTTTAGTACCACTCGTTTTAAAGTTGAGGAATATCAGCCCGCTGAGGGCGTGTATACCCTGTTAAGGAATTATCCTAATGTGGATGTAATTGTAGAGGTTCCCGGTACCATCGAGCACAGCCAGGGGGCACTGACCGAAGAAAATATAGCCCACTGGGAGCTGGATGAACTCCTGCGGCAAGGTAATACGGCTACAGTTTTGCAGGTGTTTACCATGGACGGATTTTTAGTAGGCCTGGTTCTATTTTTATTGGGATTCATAGCGGTACTGACCTTCTACATAACCAGGGTGAGAAAAGTACGCAAGCTTATTGAAGAAGAGTATTCCCTGGAAAAAGTGGAAGAAGAGTTCCGTGCCCCCGGAGAAGAGTCAGACACCGATGCGGAAGGGGGTTTGTTAAGTCCCGAGGATTGAAAAAAATATTGGCAAATATTCTTGACTCCTACAAATCCTTGTGATAACATTAATAATTGCCATTTGAATGTTTGCGTGGTAATTGTTTATATATGATGGGAATCGGTGAGTTAAAAGGAAATGAAAGCGAGGTTTAGGTTAAGCCTTGCTTTTCACTCTTTTGGGAACTATTAAAAGGGGTGAACAAATTGGCGCACATCGAAGAATACGGCAAGGTTGAAAGGCTCAGTTATTCCCGCATTAAGCAACCCATCGACTTGCCCAACCTGATTCAGGTTCAGCTCAGATCCTATAACTGGTTTCTTGAGCATGGACTTCGCGAAGCCCTGCAGGAGGTTTTCCCTATTTCCGATTTCACGGGCAACCTGGAATTGGACTTTATAGATTACAGCCTGGGGGATCCCAAATATCACGTACATGAATGCAAGGAACGTGATGTGAGTTACCAGGCACCCTTGAAATTAAAAGTCAGGCTCACCGACAAAGAAAATGGCGAAATCAAGGAATCTGAAGTCTACATGGGGGATCTTCCCCTGATGACTGAAAAGGGAACCTTCATTATTAATGGTGCAGAACGGGTGGTAGTCAGTCAGTTGGTAAAGTCGCCCGGGGTGTATTTTAGCGACCGACCGGATGTTACCGGCAAGATACTCTACGGGGCCACGATTATCCCTAACCGGGGCGCCTGGTTTGAGCTGGAAATGGATAGTGCCGGGCTGGTCTACACCCGTATAGATAAAACACGTAAAATTCCGATTACGGTTCTTTTAAGAGCTATCGGTTACGAGAGTAATGAGGCCATCCTGGAGCTGTATGATAACGACGAGAGTATACAAAAAACGCTGGAGAAGGATACCACCAACAGCAAGAAAGAGGCCCTGATAGAGTTCTATCGCCGTCTTCGTCCCGGGGAAATGGCCACCGAGGACGCGGCCGAGCAGCTTTTGAAAAATCTTTTCTTTGATCCCCGGCGCTATGATTTGGCGGCCGTGGGAAGGTATAAGGTTAATAAGAAGCTGGGTCTTGATATTCCTCCCGAAACACGCCACCTTACCCTGGAGGACATTACCACCACGGTGGGTTACCTGTTAAAACTCATCCGAGGCGAAGGTAAGACCGATGTCATTGATCACCTGGGGAACCGACGTCTTCGCTCTATAGGCGAACTGCTCCAAAACCAATTTCGTACCGGTCTGGTGCGCATGGAGCGGGTAGTTCGTGAGCGCATGAGTATTCACGATGTAGAAACCCTGACTCCACAGGTACTGATCAACATCCGGCCCATAACGGCCGCCGTCAAGGAGTTTTTTGGCAGCTCCCAGTTATCGCAATTTATGGACCAAACCAACCCGCTGGCCGAATTAACCCACAAGCGGCGTTTGAGTGCACTGGGGCCGGGAGGGCTAACCCGGGAAAGGGCTGGATTCCAGGTGCGTGACGTGCATCACTCCCACTATGGAAGAATCTGTCCCATTGAGACCCCGGAAGGTCCTAACATCGGGTTGATCGGTTCCTTGGCTACCTTTAGCCGGGTTAACGATTTCGGGTTTATTGAAACCCCCTACCGCAAAGTAGACAAGGAAAAGGGCCGGGTAACCGGTGAGATAGAATTTCTCACTGCCGACGAGGAAGATGAGTACATGGTGGCCCAGGCCAATACACCACTGGATGACCAGGGCAACTTCATTGAAGACCGGGTGGAAGCTCGTTATTTTGAAGAAATCCTTGAGATTCCTGTCAACCGGGCTGACTATATGGACGTATCTCCCAAACAGGTTTTCAGTGTAGCTACTTCGCTCATACCATTTTTGGAAAACGACGACGCCAACCGGGCCCTGATGGGGGCCAATATGCAGCGCCAGGCGGTACCTTTGATAGCCACCGAGGCGCCCATAATCGGTACCGGTTTGGAATACAAGGCGGCCAAGGATTCTGGAGCAGTAGTGGTGAACAAAAAGCCCGGCGTGATAAAAAAGGTAAGTGCGGACAAGATTATCATTCACAATGATGAAGGCGGACTGGACACGTACAATCTGCTCAAGTTTATGCGCTCCAACCAAGGAACCTGTTACAACCAGCGGCCGATCGTCAAACCGGGTGAAAGAGTGGAAGCCGATACCATAATCGCGGATGGGCCCAGCACTGCCCTGGGAGAACTGGCCCTGGGACGCAACGTGCTGGTAGCCTTTATGCCCTGGGAAGGATACAACTATGAGGATGCTATCCTTATTTCCGAAAAACTGGTCAAGGAGGACGTGTTTACCTCCATCCATATAGAAGAATACGAATGTGAGGCCCGTGATACCAAACTGGGGCCGGAGGAAATTACCCGGGATATTCCCAACGTTTCGGAGGACATGCTGAAAAACCTGGATGATCAGGGGGTTATCCGGGTAGGTGCCGAGGTCCGTCCCGATGACATTCTGGTGGGTAAGGTAACCCCCAAGGGAGAAACCGAGTTAACCCCGGAGGAGCGGTTGCTAAGGGCCATATTTGGAGAGAAAGCCCGGGAGGTTCGAGATTCGTCTCTGCGGGTCCCCCATGGTGAAGCCGGTAAAGTAGTGGCGGTGAAGCGTTTCTCTCGAGAGAAGGGAGACGAACTGCCTCCCGGGGTAAACCAATTGGTGCGGGTTTACATCGCCCAAAAGCGCAAAATTTCTGAAGGCGACAAAATGGCCGGACGCCATGGGAACAAGGGAGTTATCTCCCGCATCCTGCCCGAGGAAGATATGCCTTTCCTGGAAGATGGGACACCGGTGGAGATAGTATTAAATCCCCTGGGAGTACCTTCGCGAATGAACATTGGGCAGGTTTTGGAGTGTCACCTGGGCTGGGCATCACGTACCCTGGGTATTAACATTGCCACTCCGGTTTTTGACGGGGCCAATGAGGAAGATATCTTCGAAAAACTACAGGAAGCCGGTCTGCCCGCCAGCGGCAAAGCCGTTCTCTACGACGGCAGAACCGGGGAGCCTTTTGATAACGAGATAACCGTGGGTTACGTTTATATGCTCAAGCTGGCCCACCTGGTAGATGATAAGATTCACGCCCGCTCCATCGGGCCTTACTCCCTGGTTACCCAGCAACCCCTGGGGGGTAAAGCCCAGTTTGGTGGACAGCGTTTTGGCGAAATGGAGGTATGGGCACTGGAGGCCTATGGTGCCGCCTATACCTTGCAGGAAATTCTTACCGTAAAGTCTGACGACGTAGTGGGACGACTCAAGACCTATGAATCCATCGTCAAAGGGGATAACATTCCCGAGCCCGGTGTACCGGAAGGTTTTAAAGTGCTTATTAAAGAGCTGCAGAGCCTGTCCCTGGACGTACGCATTCTTTCCGGGGATGACCGGGAGATTCAGATAAAGGATATAGACTACGAGCTAAATGAAAAAGAAAAAGCTCGGGAGCTGGGAGTTGAGCTTCCGGAAAGCCGGGTAGCCACCAACGCCGCACAAGCGCAGGCGGATGACCTGGAAGTAGAGGGGGAAGACCCGGAAATAGACGAGGGGGAACCAGAGGCAGCAGATGTCGAGGAGGATATTGTGGAAGAAGAACTCGACACCGAGGTGGAAGAGGATCTGGATGAGGATTTGTAAACCGGGAGAGGTTCCGGCCTGATGTCGGGAGAACGGCCTTGCAATAGGAGTGCCTGAAGGCACCGGTCCAATCTTCTGGAAGGGAGAGACGCACTTGCTGGACGTCAACAACTTTGATCGGATTAAAATTTCACTGGCTTCTCCGGAGCAGATTCGCTCCTGGAGCAGTGGGGAGGTTAAGAAACCCGAAACTATTAATTACCGCACTTTGCGGCCCGAGAAAGAAGGCTTGTTTTGTGAGAAAATCTTCGGGCCGGTCAAAGACTGGGAATGCCACTGCGGTAAATACAAGAGGGTGCGTCACAAGGGAATCGTCTGTGATCGTTGCGGTGTAGAAGTAACCACCTCAAAAGTCCGCAGAGAGCGGATGGGACATATCGAGCTGGCTGCACCGGTATGCCACATATGGTATCTCAAGGGGATTCCCAGCCGCATGGGACTGCTTTTGGATATGTCCCCCAAGGTTCTGGAAAAAGTGATTTACTTTGTCAGTTATATTGTAATCGATCCCGGTGATACCCCCTTGTTAAAAAAGCAGCTGTTAAATGAGCGGGAATACAGGGAAAGCCGGGAACGTTACGGAGACAGCTTCCATGCCGGTATTGGTGCCGAGGCAGTTGAGCAGCTTTTGGCCGAAATCGATCTGGAACAGATGTCCGTTGACCTTAAGGAGGAAATCGCTACTTCTACCGGGCAACGCAAAGGTCGGGCCATCAAACGCCTGGAGGTGGTGGAATCCTTCCGGCTCTCCAACAACCAGCCCGTATGGATGATTCTGGACGTGTTGCCGGTTATTCCGCCGGAACTGCGGCCTATGGTGCAACTGGACGGAGGACGTTTTGCCACCTCCGATTTGAATGATCTATATCGCCGGGTAATTAATCGCAACAACCGCCTGAAGCGGCTTCTCGATCTGGGCGCGCCCGATATCATTGTCCGCAATGAAAAGCGCATGCTGCAGGAGGCGGTCGATGCCCTTATAGACAACGGACGGCGGGGCAGACCGGTTACCGGTCCGGGCAACCGCCCCTTAAAATCCCTGAGCGACATGCTCAAGGGTAAACAGGGACGCTTCCGCCAGAACCTTTTGGGCAAGCGGGTCGATTACTCCGGGCGTTCTGTTATCGTGGTAGGTCCCAATCTCAAGATGCACCAGTGCGGTCTTCCCAAAGAGATGGCTCTGGAACTGTTCAAGCCGTTTGTAATGAAAAAACTGGTCGACCGGGCCATTGCCTCCAACATCAAAAGTGCCAAAAAGATGGTGGAGCGCGGCCGGGAAGAAGTATGGGATATTTTGGATGACGTTATCAAGGAACATCCGGTGCTGTTAAACCGGGCTCCTACCTTGCACCGTCTGGGGATTCAGGCTTTTGAACCGGTCTTGGTGGAAGGACGTGCCCTGCAGTTGCACCCCCTGGTGTGTACCGCTTACAACGCCGATTTTGACGGCGATCAGATGGCAGTGCATGTGCCGTTGTCAGCTGAAGCGCAAACCGAGGCCCGTCTGCTCATGCTGGCCAGTAATAACATTCTTAATCCCAAAGATGGGAAACCGGTGGTTACCCCTACCCAGGACATGGTTATCGGTCTGTACTACCTGACCTACATGAGCGAAGGGGACCTGGCCAGCGAGCATCCCCGCTCATTTACCGAGCCCTGGGAGGCACAAATGGCGTTTGAGCTGGGCAACCTGCCGTTGCACGAAAAAATCCGGGTGAGAATGAACGTGCCCCAGAAAAAAGGCCGGGATATACTGCGCAGTCATGAAGAACAAGAATACCGGATAGAACTGCTGGAGACGTCGGTGGGAAGGTTGATTTTCAACGAAGCCATTCCTGCCAGCCTGGGATTTTATAATGAAGTCATTGACAAGAAGAAGCTGGGCGACCTCGTCTATGAATGCTATCGGCTGGAGGGGAACGCCAGAACCGCTGAGATGCTGGACGACATAAAGCGGCTGGGATACAAATTCAGCACCCAGGCAGGAATAAGCGTTGGCATCACTGACTTTGAGACCCCACCGGCCAAGAAGACCATTCTGAGTGAAGCCGATGATGCCGTTGAGAACATCGAGCAGGATTATCTCATGGGTCTGATTACCGATGAAGAGCGGCATGCCCAGGTGGTGGAAATCTGGAACAATGCCACGGATGAGGTTACTGAGGCTTTAAAGCAAGCCTTGCCCGAGGATAACCCGGTCTATATGATGGCCATTTCCGGTGCGCGCGGTAACTTTCAGCAGATTCGTCAGCTAGCCGGTATGCGTGGGTTGATGGCCGATCCTTCGGGCAAGATAATCGATTTGCCCATCAAGGCCAACTTCCGGGAGGGATTAACCGTTCTGGAATACTTTATATCCACCCACGGTGCTCGCAAGGGATTGGCTGATACCGCTTTGAGAACTGCTGACTCCGGGTATCTGACCCGGCGCCTGGTGGATGTATCCCAGGATGTAATCGTCCGTGAAGATGATTGTGAGTCCGTGGAAGGAATCCGCGTCGAGAAAATAATGGAGGGTTCCCAGCTTATTGAGCCCCTGCACCAGCGCATTATCGGCCGGGTAGCGGTAGATCCCGTTGTACACCCGGTGACCGGCGAAGTCCTGGTGGCAGAAAACGAAATGATCGATGACGTAACCGGCTACGCCATTGAGCGGGCCGGTATCGAGCAGGTGCGCATCCGATCGGTACTCACCTGCAAAACCAAGCATGGGGTATGCAGGAAATGTTACGGGCGCAACCTGGCCACCGGCTATGACGTGGAAATCGGTGAAGCGGTTGGGACGCTGGCCGCCCAATCCATTGGCGAACCAGGTACCCAGCTCACCATGCGTACCTTCCATACCGGAGGTGTGGCCGGGGAAGATATTACCCGCGGTCTGCCCCGGGTAGAGGAACTTTTTGAAGTGCGTAAGCCCAAGGGTCAAGCGGTGGTAGCCGAAGTGAATGGTAAAGTACGTCTGGGTGAGAACAAGGGGCGCCGGGAAGTCCAGATTCTGGATGAAAATGATCTGGAAATCGCTGCCTATCCTGTCCATTACGGTTCGCGTTTGCGGATCGACGAAGGGGATTGGGTGGAAATAGGCGATGCCCTCACCGAAGGACCGCTTAATCCGCATGACATCCTAAAAACCAAAGGAATGCAAGATGTACAGCGCTACCTGCTCCAGGAAGTGCAGAAGGTTTACCGTTCTCAGGGTGTGGATATCAGTGATAAACACATCGAGATCATGATCCGGCAGATGCTCAAGAAAGTTAAAATTGAGGATTCAGGGGATACATCCCTTTTACCGGGAGCTTTTGTGGATATTTCCGCCTTTGAAGAAGAAAACCTCCGGGTTATTGAACTGGGCGGGCTTCCGGCGGTGTGTTCACCTATGCTGTTAGGCATTACCAAGGCGTCTCTGAATACGGATTCCTTCCTTTCGGCCGCCTCGTTCCAGGAGACCACCAAAGTTCTTACCGAAGCAGCCATAAAGGGCAAGGTGGACTACCTGATTGGCCTAAAGGAAAACGTAATCATAGGCAAGCTGATTCCTGCCGGTACCGGCTACTCACTATACCGTAAATTAATCATTGAGGAAACGCCGGACGAGGTGGTGGCCGGAGCCCTTCAGGAGTCTCAAACGGAATAAAATTTTCACCGGAAGGTACGGATTTGTAAAGGTCCGACCTTCCGGTATTATTGCCAACCCCTTTGCAGCAGGGGATTTTTCAGGGGTTCGAGTTGACGGCCCAAGATACAGGTGCTAAAATATTTAAGTGCGCGACAAATAAGCTCGAGACTTGCAGGCGGACCTGCCGGCCGGGAGGAGGGTATTATTTGTCACTGGAAGAGGTCAAAAAGGGGCCCCGGGTGATAGGCACCAAACAGGTCAAAAAGGCTATCAGTAGGGGTCTGACCCCCAAGGTATTCATTGCTGGTGATGCTGAGCCACACATCACCGAACCGATCCGCCAACTTTGCTTCCAGCATGGAGTAGAGGTCGAAATGGTGGAGAGCATGCAAAAGCTTGGAGATGCCTGTGGTATTGATGTAGGCTCGGCTACCGTAGCTTTGCTTAACGAGTAAGCCGGGGAAGGAGGTGCAGTTTTGCCGACAATTAACCAGTTAGTACGTAAAGGCCGCGAAAAAGTTCAGAGCAAGTCAACCGCTCCGGCGCTAAAGAGTTGCCCGCAGAAGAGGGGAGTATGTACCCGCGTTTATACCACCACCCCGAAGAAGCCAAATTCGGCGCTGCGGAAAATCGCCAGGGTAAGGCTGACCAATGGAATCGAAGTAACCGCATATATTCCCGGTATTGGACACAACCTCCAGGAACACTCCGTGGTTCTTATTAGAGGCGGTAGGGTTAAAGACTTGCCTGGCGTAAGATATCACATTATCAGGGGAACCCTGGATGCTGCCGGTGTTCAAAACCGTAATCAGGGTCGGTCCAAATACGGGACCAAACGGCCCAAAAAGAAATAGGAGGTAGGCAGCTCATGCCCAGAAAAGGCCCCGTCCCCAAACGGGACGTGCTACCTGATCCCGTCTACAACAGCAGACTATTCACCAAACTGGTCAACCAGATTATGTGGGATGGAAAAAAGAATACCGCCGAGCAGATCTGTTACGGTGCCTTTGTCATCGTGGAGAAGAAAATCGGCAAAGATCCCCTGGGGGTATTTGAAGAGGCTATGAAAAACATTACCCCTATTCTGGAAGTCAGAGCGCGGCGCGTAGGGGGTGCCAATTACCAGGTCCCCGTAGAAGTGCGTCCCGACCGCAGACAGACCTTGGCTATTCGCTGGTTGGTAGGATATGCTCGTAAACGCGGTGAAAAGACTATGGCTGAACGTCTGGCCGGAGAAATCATGGATGCCTATAACGGCGCCGGCGGAGCGTTTAAAAAGAAAGAAGATACTCATAAGATGGCCGAAGCCAACAAGGCTTTTGCTCATTATCGTTGGTAAGCTGTCGGGAGTAATGGCATGATGGTAAAAACCGATTTAGCTCTCATCAGGAACATTGGGATAATGGCTCATATTGATGCTGGTAAAACCACCACTACCGAACGCATCCTTTTTTACACAGGGAGAGTTCACCGCATGGGCGAGGTGGATAAAGGCACGGCTACTATGGACTGGATGAGCCAGGAACAGGAGCGGGGGATTACCATTACTTCCGCTGCTACCGCCTGCCTTTGGAAGGACCATGTGGTCAACATTATCGACACGCCCGGGCATGTGGACTTTACAGTTGAGGTAGAAAGGGCCTTGCGTGTCCTGGATGGAGCGATTGGTATCTTCTGTGCTGTAGCAGGTGTTCAACCACAATCGGAAACGGTCTGGCGACAAGCGGACCGCTATAACATCCCTCGAATTGCCTATATAAACAAGATGGATCGTATCGGCGCCGACTTCTTTCGCGCGGTAAAGATGATTCGCGAGGGATTGGGAAGTGATGCGGTTCCCGTACAGCTTCCTATTGGCGCGGAAGAAAGTTTTTCCGGGGTTATTGACCTTATACAGGAAAAGGCCTATATATACGAAGACGACATGGGTGAGCGTTTTTCCGAGCGGCAACTGACCGCGCAGGAAAAACAATTGGCCGAAGAACATCGCAGCTTTCTGCTGGAAAGAATTTGTGAATATGATGACGCCCTGCTGGAAAAATATCTGGAAGGGCAGGAGATTCCAGCCCAGGAATTGATATCCTCTCTGCGCCAGCGGACCATCTTGAATCAGATGGTGCCAGTGTTTTGTGGTTCTTCTTTTAAGAATAAAGGGGTGCAAATGCTTTTGGACGCAGTGATCCATTACCTGCCCTCGCCGGTGGATATTCCGCCGGTAAAGGCTTTCGATTCCGAAACCGGGGAAGAGATGGAGCTAACTGCCGAAGTCGATGGACCTCTGTGCGCACTGGCCTTTAAAGTGGCTGCCGATCCGTATGTAGGGAAACTTACCTATTTTCGTGTCTATTCCGGGACACTTAAAAGTGGCAGCCAGGTTTTAAATAGTGCCAAAGAACGTAAAGAGCGCGTAACCCGCATTTTACGTATGCATGCCAATCACCGGGAAGAGATAGAAAAGGCCAACGCCGGGGACATAGTAGCCGGGGTAGGATTAAAGGAGACCTTTACCGGTGATACCATTTGTTCAGAAGGCCAGCCTTTGTTGCTGGAAAGCATCGATTTTCCTGAGCCGGTGGTAGATGTTGCTATTGAAGCCAGAACCAAGGCAGATCAGGATCGTATTGGTGAAAGCCTGGCCCGGCTGGGGGAAGAAGACCCGACCTTCCGCACCAGGACCGATCTTGAAACCGGACAAACCATCGTTTCCGGTATGGGCGAGCTGCACCTGGAGATTATTATTGACCGGTTGCTCAGGGAATTTAAGGTCAATGCCAATGTCGGAAAGCCTCAGGTGGCTTACAAGGAAACCATAAGCAGCCAGGTAAAAGTGGAAGCCAGGTTTGAAAAACAGGCTGGAGGACGTGGACAATACGCCCATGTTATTCTCGGGTTTATACCCCTCGTGGAGGGAA
>CAZLYH010000050.1:0-13005 GCA_964563775.1 uncultured Syntrophomonadaceae bacterium
CCGTCCCCTTGTCCCGGTTTTACTCCCGGGCGAGTTCGTCCTTGAGGTAATCGATTACCTTCACCGGGGTGGGATTGATGTCGTACTCCAGGGCCAGGTAGGTACTGGCGTAGTCACCCACATAGATAAGCGAGTAAAGGCGGGCCAGAGCCGAATCTCCCCGGCTTTTTACTTCAATTATCTCCTTGACCCGTCCCTCGATAATACTGCGGGTAATGTCCATGCGCTTCTGTACCCGGGGGTGGTCCAGGTGGTCACGTAAAATTATAACTGCGCTCTGCGAAATAATACTGGCGGGAGCTTCAAACCCGACGATTTCGTTATGGTTTAGTTCAGGAAAGATGTTATAGTAGGCAGGGCTTTTGGCATTTTCATTAATCTGGGCTTTCCAGCGCAGGGCGGCCACCTCAGAGAAACCACCCGTCCCCCAAATGATTGGCAGCGCCCCTTTAAGAGATGCGGCAATCTTGCGGGCCAGGTTTTGCTCTCCCTCGACCCCGGGGTGAAGCTCCTCGCGCAGAGCCTCCAGCACGGCAGCCGTTTCCTTAATCTCAGTGCGCAAGGCAGGAAGCACCCCCAGTTCCTCCATGGCCAAAGCCAGCGGCGCAAACAGAAACCCGGTGGCCGCCCGGGGAACCAATCCCCCTGGTATTTCTATTACCGCATTGCCGTCACTATCGGCCATTTCCGCCAGCTTTCCCCCGGTGGTAATGCAGAAAATGGCAGCTCCCTGCTTGCGGGCCCACTGGTAGGCGCTGATGGTCTCCTCAGTGTTTCCGGAATAGCTTACCGCTACAAACAGGGTATCCTCGTTTACAAACGCCGGGATTTCGTACTCCCGGTTCACAAAAATCGGGATCCTGGCCCGGGAGCGGGCATAGACCCGTAAAATGTCGCCACCAATGGCTGAACCACCCAGCCCGGAAACCACTACCTGCCGGTAGGCACGGCGGTAGCTGCCCAGCCGGCTGAAATCCAATTCCAGGCTGTGCGCAAACTGCTGTGGCAGTTCGTAGAGAAAGTTCATCATCGTTGCGGCGGTCATTTCCTGCAAGATACCATCCCCCTCATTCCTTATTTGACAGGCTCGTTTTTCACCCCATACTTTAACAGGGCCAGGCACCCGTACAATCCGATATTATTGCCCAGGCTGGTAATCTCCAGCTCAAGGCTCTCCCGGTGCAGCGCGAAAACCCCGGCCCGTACCATTTTCCAAATCGGTTCCAGCAAAAGGTCCTGCAGACCCAGCAGCATTCCTCCCCCCAACACCACTTTGCCAGGGTTAAAGATATTGATCAGGTTGGCAATACCGGTGGCCAGGTAAACGGCGGTCCGCTCTATCATCTGTTGGGCCTCCCGCTCCCCCGCCCGGGCAGCTGCACCTATCTCCCGGGCCGTCAGTGACTGACCGGGCAAGCTATATTCCCTGAGTCGGCTACCTGGCCCCCGCGCGAGGAGTTCACGGGCCTGTTCAGCAATCGCGGTACCCGAGGCCAGGGCTTCCAGGCAGCCTCTGCGCCCGCAGCGGCACCTGCGTCCGCCCGTCTCAATCACCATGTGGCCGAACTCTCCTGCCCCACCGGCGATCCCGCGGTAGAGGTTGCCATCGCTGATAATGCCGCCCCCAATACCCGTACTGACAGTCATATAGAGGAGATGGCGGACTTTCTCCCCCTGACCAAAGTGATACTCACCCAGGGCAGCCAGATCAGTATCCTTTCCCACCAGTACTTCCCGGTTAAACCTTGTCTTTAGCTCCTGGCGGAGGTTAAGGTTATGCCAACCGAGGTTAGGGGAATCCAGGACTACCCCCTCCGGGTAGGAAATGGGGCCTGGACAGGCAACCGCAATCCCATTCAGGTCGCTCACCTGTACCCCCCATGTCAACAGCATCCGCTCGGTCTGGCGGGCAATGCGATCCAGGGTATCCCCGGGGGCCTCCTGACCGCTGTTGGTGGGCATACGCTCCTCTGCTAAAACCTGCCCTTCCCAGTCCAGCAGCCCGCAGAGGATCTTGGTCGCCCCGATGTCGATGCCCAGCACCAGCTTGCGCATATCCCACCTCCTTGAACCCGTAACCAATAGACCCAGATAACACAGCAACCTTAATAGTAACCCGGCACTTAACCTTCAGAGCCGGGGAACATCAGTAGTCCCCGTAAGGGGAATTTGATCGATTTACACGGATTAGGTTTAGCTTTTCCCGCGCCCACTCCTTCTATGAAGCAGGCCGGCGTTCTTTCTGTTCCTTATGGTAATTGTATAAGATATTCATTTATTCCCTATTATTATGCCTTTAGTATAAAGCGGTGGATGGCTTCGGCAACCCCTTGCTCATCATTGCTCAGGGTAATGAAATCGGCCGCCTTTTGTACCTCGGGTTCCGCATTTTCCATAGCCACACCAACTCCGGCCCATTCAACCATGGACAGGTCGTTCAAGCTATCACCAATGGCCATTACTTCGCGGCGTTCAATGCCATAATGCCGGGACAACGCCTCCAGGGCCTTGCCCTTGGTAGCGTCCCGGTGCATGATTTCCAGGAAACGATTGCGGTAGCTGGTGATGTGCAGCTCTGAACCGAAGCGGGAACGAATCTCGGCCTCTGTTTCCAGCAGCAGTTCCTCCTGCGCAGCCACCACCATTATTTCCGTAGCGTCGTGCTGCTGCAAAACCCATTCAAAGTCATTGGTTACGATCGGTTCGATCCGGGCTATTTCCAAATACTGACGGGCCAATTCCGGGACCTCCATCATATACAGGTAATCGTTGCAATACATGTGGTGAACCACTCCCCGCGAGCGCAAAAGCTTCAGGATTTCCCCGGCCAAATCCCGGTGTATGGTCTTGTAATAAAATACATCATCGGAAAAAAGCGTTTTCACCAGGGCCCCCTGGTAGGCAATCATGGGAATGTCCAGTTCCAGTTCGCGAGCATAGGGGGCCGCAGAGCGGAACATGCGCCCGGTAGCCACCGTAACCAGTACACCTTTTTCCCGCGCCTGACGAATGGCCTGCAAACATTGGGGAGAAATCCTGTGAGTAGAATCGAGCAATGTATCGTCCAAATCCAGTGCCAGCATCTTTATCGCCATTTCTATCCTCCCATAAAAGTGCTTGCTAAAATCCGGGTTTCTCCTTAATCTCCGGAGCAGCGAGACGAGCAGCTGGTGTTACCCATGCACAGTCTTGCCGATATTTATGCATCCAACCCGGGATGTTGTTACTTTTTGCAGTTGAATCAAATCTGCACTATTTTTTCAATACCAGTTGCTGCAAGGCCTCGGCTACGCCGTCCTCTTCATTGCTAAGGGTAATATGATCGGCAATCGCTTTTACCTCCGGGGGTGCATTTCCCATAGCCACACCCATCCCCGCCCAGCGGATCATCTGCAGATCGTTGTAGCTATCCCCGATGGCCAGGACTTCCTGTCGGGGGATGGCAAAATGTTCTGCCACCACCTGCAGGGCGTTGCCCTTGTTGGCAACACGGTCCATAACCTCCAGGAAAAAGGGCTTGGAGCGGGTAATATTGAGACGCTCCCCATAAATACTCTTCAGTTCCTCCTCCATCTCGAGGATCACTGCCTGGTCATAATTTACCGCCATAATCTTCATGGGAGCCTGGCGCTCCACTGCCGCCACCAGGCTAGAGATAATTTTAGGCTCCACCCCGGCCAATTCTGCATAAGCAGTTCCTTCCCGGGTCAGTTTTTCCATACAGACCTCGTCATGCAAATAAGTATGGCAGTGCGTTCCCGCCCGCTGAAAATAGGCTATGATCTCTCCCGCCAGTGAAGAGGGTACCGGTCGTTCATACAGAACCTCGCCCGAGTCAGAATTCTTTACCAGCGCCCCCTGGTAGGTTATGAGCGGCAGCTCCATCTCCAACTGCTGCGCATAAGGCAGGGCGGAGCGGTACATCCTGCCGGTGGCCAGGGTTACCAGTATACCCTGCTCCCGGACTGCCTTAATGGCCCGTATACAGCGGGGCGCAATGCCCAAATCGGGATTCAGCAGGGTATCGTCCAGATCAATGGCTACCAGCCCAACCCCCATTTTAACCTCCTGAAAAAGCAGTTCTATAGCAAGAAGCCGAGCCCATAAGCCCGGCCTTCACTACCCATGATATTTTTGTTTTAACGCCAGCGGAAATCCCGGTCGTCCACCAGCATGCTGATGATAAAACTGATAATACTCAGGACCAGGGCACTGAGAATGGCCCAGCCAAAGCCATGGATGTCAAACCCTTTAACGGTAACCGAAGTAATCCACAACATAAAGCCATTAATGACCAGAGTAAACAGGCCCAGGGTAACGATGTTCAAGGGAAGGGTTAAAACAATCAGTAAAGGTCGAATCACCGCATTAATTATACCCAGGAAAATGGACCCCACGATAGCCCCCCAGGGTGTAAGTTCAAAATTGGGAATAAGTGCCGCTGTCAGGATAATGGCCAGTATGTTCAGGAGCCACCTTAAAATCCAACCCTGCATGTTAATCCCCCTTTCCTCTCTACAATTTACTCAAGTATATCTATTTTGCCGCCCCTTTGGCAATGTGTTCCGCCTTTTTTTGCCATGGTCGGTTTATTTCCCGGGAAATATTCTTTCTTCCACATTAAAGGATGGTGCGGATTATTTTGGTGACGAAGAAATACGTTAATAATGACCAAATCGGCGTTAATCTGTGTCAAAATGCCCCCCGGGGAGCTCACCGCAGACTTATGGTTCCTGGCCTTTGTTTATAAATTTTCCCCACCCCGGGGATGAAAATACTCGTAAACTTTCCCGGCCACTTTTATGTTCATTCCTGGCACGGCCAGGATCTCTTCCAGGGAAGCCTGGCGAATCCGTTTGACCGAACCGAAGCTGCTCAAAAGGGCCTGCTTGCGCTGGGGACCAATCCCTTCAATCCGGTCCAGTTCCGATGCCTTGACCTTTTTCCCCCGCCGCTGGCGGTTGTATTCCACCGCAAAGCGGTGCGCCTCATCGCGCAAGCGCTGCAGGAGCATCAGACCGGGATCGCGTCGGGACAGGCGCAAGGGGTGGAGCCTGAACGGCAAATAAACCTCTTCATTCTTCTTGGCCAGCCCGCACACAGGGACCTCGACCCCCGCCTTTTCCAGGCTCGTGCGTACGGCGTTAACCTGCCCTAACCCTCCGTCGATAAGAATAAGGTCCGGTTCCGGCAGGAAGGAAGGGTTCCCCTCCCGGGCATTACGAAAGCGGCGCTGCAAGGCTTCCGCCAGTGAAGCGAAATCATTGTTCTGGTCGTTATGAATTTTAAAACGGCGGTAGGCACCCCGGTCCGCTTCACCACCGGTGAAGACCACCATGGAGGCCACCGTTTCTTCCCCACCCAGGTGGGAGATATCATAGGCTTCAATACGTTGGGGGACTACCTCCAAATCCAGAGTGCGGGCCAGCGAGTGCAGAGATTCCTGCAGCCGGAGATCCTCCCGCTTTCTTTCCTCCCAGAGCAGCAGCGCATTTTCCAGGACCATGTCCAGCAGCTGTTTTTTATCCCCCCGCTGGGGGATACGCACCTCCACCCGGTGCCCGGTCAGGGTCCTGAGCCATTCGCTCAGCACCGTTCCCTCCAGAGGCGCATGACTGACCAGTATCTCTCCCGGAATGTCGGTCTGCCGCTGGTAATAATGTTTAAGGAAATATTCCATGATCTCGGCATCACTTTCCGCCATGGCCCGGTTCAACCAGAAAGTATCCTTGGCGATTATTTTTCCCGCTCGCACTTTGAAAACCAGGGTGAGGTTCTGGTCATCTCCCCCCACCATTCCTACCAGGTCCAGGTTATAGGGAGCGGAAAAGTTGATCTTCTGAGTAGCATAGACTTTTTTAATAGCCTGTACCTGGTCACGCAGGCGGGCGGCTTTCTCAAATTCCAGTTGGGCGGCTGCCTCCTGCATTTCCCTTTCCTTTTGCTCTAAGATCCCAATATCCCTGCCCTCCAAAAAAGCCACCATTTCCTCTACTACCTGCCGGTATTCTTCCGGCCCCACCTGCCCGGTACAGGGTGCCAGGCAGCGTTCCATGTCGCTATTAAGACAGGGCCGGGGCAGCTGGCGCAGAGTTTTGCAGGTACGCAGGGGAAAAAGGGTATTGAGCAGCCGCAGCGTTTCCCGCAGGGCGGTTACGTCCGTGTAAGGACCGAAATAGCGGGAAACCCCATCCTTTTCCTCCCGGACCAGGCACACCCGGGGATATTCCTCGGCAATGGTTATTTTCAGGTAGGGATAGCTCTTGTCGTCGCGCAGATCAATGTTATAGCGGGGTTGGTAAGCCTTAATCAGGTTGCTTTCCAGGATCAGCGCTTCCACTTCCGTATTGGTGACAATGAAGTCGAAATCGGCCACCCGGTTCATCATCGCCCTGACCTTGGGGTGCAGGCGGTCCGGGGACTGGAAATAGGAGCGCATACGCTGGCGCAGGGACTTGGCCTTGCCCACATAAATTACCCGCTCCTCCCGGTCCTGGTACAGGTAGACCCCGGGTTGGAGCGGCACATTTTTAAGCCGTTCCTTCAGTTCGGCATGCTGGTCTGTTTTAGACACCCTATCCCACCTGACTGTTAAAAGAAATATTTTTGACGCTGACTAACGCTGGAATTTTACTTCTCCCTAATGATCATCCTGGAGAAAAGGCCGCAGGTATTTGCCGGTATAGGAGGAAGGGTGGCAGGCTACTTCTTCCGGAGTACCGGCCACCAGGATCTCCCCACCCCGTTCCCCGCCCTCGGGGCCCAGGTCAATAATATGATCCGCCGTTTTGATCACGTCCAAATTGTGTTCAATAACCAGCACTGTATTTCCAAAGTCTACCAATTTGTTTAGCACGGTAAGCAAATGTTTGACATCGTCCTTGTGCAAGCCGGTGGTGGGCTCATCCAGAATGTAGAAAGTACGCCCGGTGGAGCGCTTGGCCAGCTCCGTGGCCAGTTTGACCCGCTGCGCTTCCCCGCCGGAAAGGGTGGGAGCCGGCTGCCCCAGCTGGATATACCCCAGACCCACTTCCTGCAGAACCTGCAGCTTGCGGTGCACCCGGGGAACATTTTCAAAAAAGTCCACGGCCTCGTCCACGGTCATGGCCAGCACATCAGCAATGGTTTTCCCTTTATATTTTACTTCCAGCGTCTCCCGGTTATAACGCTTTCCTTTACATACCTCGCAGGGTATATAAACATCGGGAAGAAAATGCATTTCAATCTTGATAATTCCATCTCCGGAGCAGGCCTCACAGCGCCCTCCCCGTACGTTAAAACTGAAGCGGCCCGGTTTGTAGCCCCGCATCCGCGCCTCCGGCGTGTTGGAGAACAGCTCACGGATACCGTCAAACGCCCCGGTATAAGTGGCCGGGTTGGAGCGAGGGGTACGACCGATGGGGGACTGGTCAATATTAATGACCTTGTCGATTTCCTCCACCCCCAGCAGCTTCTCGTGCCGGCCGGGCCGGTAACGGCTTCCTCCCGAACCCCGGCCATGCAGGGAACGCATCAAGGCCGGGTAAACAATATCCTCCACCAGGGTGCTCTTGCCGGAACCCGACACTCCAGTAATAACCACCATCTTGCCCAGAGGGATGGACACATCTATATTCTTCAGATTGTGCTGGGCCGCCCCCTGAACCAGCAGAGCTTTGCCGTTGCCGGGCCGCCGCCCGGCCGGAACTTCAATATCCAGCTCCCCGCAAAGATATTTTCCGGTCAGGGATTCCTCTGCCTGCATGATATCCTCCAGAGAACCCTGGGCTACCACTTCCCCGCCATGGATTCCCGCCCGGGGACCGATATCCACAATATGGTCGGCACTGCGAATGGTATCCTCGTCGTGCTCCACCACCACTACCGTGTTGCCCAAATTGCGCAGGCGCTTTAGCGTAGCCAGCAAGCGGTCATTGTCGCGCGGATGCAGACCAATGCTGGGTTCGTCCAGGACATAGAGTACCCCCACCAGACTGGACCCCACCTGGGTGGCCAGACGGATGCGCTGCGCCTCTCCCCCGGAGAGGCTCCCGGCGGCCCGGTCCAGGGTCAGGTAATCCAGGCCCACATCCACCAGGAAAGTAAGGCGTTCCATAATCTCCTTGATAATCTGGCGGGCAATGGTACTTTCCCGCTCGGTCAGCTCCAGCTGCTGGAAAAAATCCCGGGCCGCCCGCACGGAGCGGGCTGTCACCTCATTAATAGCCGCACCGCCCACTTTAACCGCCAGGATCTCCTCCCGCAGCCGCTGGCCCCGACAGCGGGGACAAAGGCTTGCCGTCATATATCTTTCAATATCCTCCCGGGAGGAGTCGGATTTGGTTTCATGATAACGGCGGGCCAGATTGTTTATTACCCCTTCAAAGCTGGCCCGAAAACTGTTGGTTTCCCCATAGGAATTGGTATAGGTCAGCTTGAAACGCTCTTCCCCGTTGCCATAGAGAATGACCTGAATCTGCTCGGGGCTCAGTTCCTTCAGGGGCCGGTCCAGTGGAATCTGATATTTCTCCGCCGCCGCCTTCAAGATTTGATTGTAATAGGTGTAAAAATTATTGGACCAGGGAATTACGGCTCCGTCCTCCAGGCTGCGCTCCCGGTCCAGGACCAGTTCGGGGTCAATTTCCCGTTTTTCCCCCAGGCCGTCGCATTCCGGACAAGCCCCGTAGGGACTGTTAAAGGAAAACATGCGCGGACTGAGCTCCGGCAGGCTGAACCCGCATTCCGGGCAGGCAAAGTCACGGGAAAATAGCCGGTCTTCCTCTTCCCCGTTGTCCCCGATCACCCGCACCGTTACCCGGCCCTCCCCCAGTTCAAAGGCCAGTTCCAGCGACTCGGCCAGGCGGCTGCGAATACCTTCCTTGATAACCAGCCGGTCTACTACCGCACTGATATCATGCTTCTTGTTTTTCTCCAGCTCAATTTCCTCGTCACTGGTATACTCGTACCCATCCACCAGTACCCGCACAAACCCGTCCCGAAACAGGTTTTGCAATATTTTGCGGTGTTCCCCTTTTTGCCCCCGTACCACCGGGGCCAGGATTTTAATGCGGCTCGCGGCGGGAAGAGTGAGCAGGCTGTCCACCACCTGATCCACTGTCTGCCTTTGAATAGGCTGCTGGCAGTGCGGGCAATGGGGGCGTCCCACCCGGGCAAAGAGCAGGCGCAGATAATCATATATTTCCGTGACCGTTCCTACCGTGGAGCGAGGGTTGTTGGAGGTGGATTTCTGATCAATGGAGATGGCCGGGGACAACCCCTCGATATAGTCTACATCCGGCTTGTCCATCTGCCCCAGAAACTGCCGGGCATAAGTGGACAAAGATTCCACGTAGCGCCGCTGCCCCTCGCTGTAAATGGTATCAAAGGCCAGGCTGGACTTGCCGGAACCGGACACACCCGTAAAGACCACCAGTTGGTCACGGGGGATCTTGACATCAATATTCTTTAAATTATGCTCGCGGGCACCCTTGACAAAAATATGGTCTTTCACCCTGGTAAAACTCCTTTATATTCGTGTCACCCAAAAGTCGCAGTTCTTACCTTCTGGCCCGGCGGGTCTTCTGCTGCTTCGCCGTGCGGCCCGTCCGCGCCTGCCCCCGGGGATCCTGCAGCTGGCGGATCATGTCCCGCAATGAGGCAGCTCGTTCAAATTCCAGTGCTTCCGCTGCCTGGCGCATCTCCCGCTCCATATCCCGCACAATACGCGCCCTTTCCTCCGCCGGCATCCCCTGCAGAAGGTTGAAATCATAATCCGTACCCTCCTCGGCAATAGTCGCCTCCACCGGCGCATAGATGGCTTTCCTTATAGTCTCCGGGGTAATCCCGTTTTCCCGGTTGTACTCCATCTGTTTCTGCCGGCGGCGGTTGGTTTCGCCGATGGCCTGCTCCATGGAAGGAGTGACCCGGTCAGCATACATGATGACCTTCCCCTCTACATTGCGGGCCGCCCGGCCGATGGTCTGGATGAGGGAACGCGCCGAGCGCAGGAACCCCTCCTTATCCGCATCGAGAATGGCCACCAGGGCCACTTCAGGGAGGTCCAGTCCCTCCCTGAGCAGATTAATCCCCACCAGCACATCAAATTCCCCGCTGCGCAGGTCGCGCAAAATGGTCAGCCGCTCCAGGGCATCGATATCCGAGTGCATATAACGAACCCGGATATTGGCGTCGGCCAGGTAATCACAGAGGTCTTCGGACATGCGTTTGGTCAGGGTGGTGACCAGCACCCGATAGCCCCGGTCCACCCGCTGGCGGATTTCCTCCATCAAATCATCGATCTGGTTGGCCGTGGGGCGTACTTCCACCTCCGGATCCACCAGCCCGGTAGGGCGAATAATCTGTTCCACCACCTGGTGGCTGCGTTCCAGTTCAAAATCCCCCGGGGTGGCACTCACATAAATGACCTGATTTATCTTCTCCTGAAACTCGGCAAAGGTCAGCGGCCGGTTATCCAGGGCCGAAGGAAGCCGGAAACCATACTCCACCAGGTTTTGCTTGCGCGCCCGGTCCCCCTCGAACATTCCCCGCACCTGGGGCAGCCCGATATGGGATTCATCCATAAACAGCAGGAAATCCTCCGGAAAAAAGTCCATCAAAGTATAGGGCGGCTCACCCGGGGCTCGTCCCGTGATGTAGCGCGAGTAGTTTTCAATTCCCTTGCAGTAGCCCACTTCCTTGATCATCTCCAGATCATAGCGGGTGCGCTGCTCCACCCGCTGTGCCTCCAGAAGTTTCCCCTCCGCCTTGAAGCGCTGCACCTGCGCCGCCAGTTCCTGTTCAATCTGCTCAGCGGCTTCCAGCATCCGGTCGCGGGTGGTTACAAAGTGGGAGGCTGGGAAAACCATGGCATGGACCAGCCGCCCAAAAACCTCCCCGGTAAGGGGATTAAACTCTATAATACGGTCAATTTCATCCCCGAAGAACTCCACCCGCAGCGCATTCTCCCCCATGGAGGCGGGGAAAATCTCCACCACATCACCCCGCACCCGGAACTGTCCCCGGGTAAAGGCAAACTCATTGCGCTCATACTGGATATCCACCAGAGCCCGCAAGAGCCTGTCGCGGGGGTATTCCATACCCGGGCGCAGGGAGACCGCCAGGCTGTAGTAATCCTTCGGCGCCCCCAGTCCATAAATACAGGAGACACTGGCCACAATCACCACATCACGCCGCTCCAGCACCGCGGCGGTGGCCGAATGGCGCAGCCGATCTATCTCATCATTGATGGAGGAGTCCTTTTCTATATAGGTATCAGAGTGCGGCACATAGGCCTCGGGCTGGTAATAGTCATAATAGCTGATGAAGTATTCCACCGAGTTTTCCGGGAAAAACTGCTTAAACTCTGAATAGAGCTGCCCGGCCAGGGTCTTGTTAGGGGCCATGACCAACGCCGGACGCTGTTGCTCCTCAATAATTCTAGCCATGGTAAAAGTTTTGCCCGAGCCGGTAACCCCCAGCAGGGTCTGCTCCCGCAACCCCTGACCAAGCCCCCGGCTCAAATCCCGGATCGCTCCAGGCTGATCCCCGGTAGCCTGGTAATTAGAGACCAATTTAAAAGCACCCATTTTCTTAACCATCCTTTAGCTGGTTCCAGCAGCATCCCAACCTCTGTCCGCTGCAAAATTACGATGAAGGGAAACTGGTGTTCCCCTTCATCTCTAATCATAGCAAACCGTTTTCAATTTCCCAAGTCCCCGGCAACAAAAGTTGTCTAACCTATTCAGAATTATCCGCCCCGTATTGGTCGGCCACCTTTCCCCTTCCCAAACCCGGGATCCGGTTGGACAATTCCGCCACAATCTTTTCCCGGCAGGTATCAAGCCGGGTGAAGTCCATATTACTGGCATAGAGCTTTTTGAGCTCCTTGCGGGTATGCTGTGCCTTTTCCAGAGTGGCCTGGCCCTGCTGCAATAGATTTTCATAGTTGCGGTGGATTTCGCTGCTTTGCAAAGCCTGCCCGGCCAGATCGTAACCATCCAGGTAATCAGCCATTTCTAGCACTGTATCCCAGGAGCGTGGTGTTAATTCCAGCTGGCCGGCATCAATCAGGGCAATTTCCAGATTGCGTATTATGACCATGGAAAGATTCTCTGCCTCAAAGCCGCAATGATAATATTCCAAAAAGAAATCCCCGGCCCGGGCCCGGCGAGCCAACTCCTGAATAATGGTAGACTTACCGCTGCCGGGTGGCCCCTTCAGAATATAGCGCTGCCGGCAATCCTTGCTGATCTCATCTATATAGTTTACTATTCCTTCGGCAGTCACGGCACTGGCAAAATAATGCTTCTCCCCAGGCTGCTGCTGGAAGATAGCGTTGGCAAGCCTGTCAATAACCTGTTGAATTCGCTCCATGCTGAGATGTACGGCTATCTCCTTCTTGAGTTCCTCTTTTACACGACCCGCCTGTTTCAGGAGGTGAAAGGCGGACTGCTGATGCTCCTCGATCTGATCCACCAGGAACATAACCTCCCGGCTATGGGGCTGCAGGGCGGCCCGGTTAAGATAAGCATCCAGGTTGACAATCTGCCCGGTTATCCCCGGGTAAGGGGGGTCAACCGGCTGCTGCAGGCTGCCATTGATAACCGCTGCCTCCAGGCGTGGGATATAGACTCCTTCCGGATTGACCAGATCCAGCGGAGAAACCCAGAACTCGATTTCAAAACCCTGTTCGAGCAAGGACTCGCCCACCAGCCGTATAAAGGTGGATTTGCCCGAGCCGGGGGGGCCTTTTAACACATATAATTTCCGCAGGCCTTTGATTAAATCAGGTATAAAGGTCACAAAACCAGCACTGGTATTGCTGCTGGTAAACACATAACGGATTTTTCCGCGGTTGCTCACGGCCAGTCTCCCTTCCCCATGCGGATAGCTGTTAGTACAATTTATTCACCCTGGCCCAAAATGTGAACACTTCGGAATGCTTTCGCCGGGGGGGCGACGATAGACGCGGAGGGGATGTTTTTGACGCTGATTTACGCTGACGGGGGGACGATAGACGCGGATGAC
>CAZLYH010000050.1:13105-14441 GCA_964563775.1 uncultured Syntrophomonadaceae bacterium
CTATCCGTGTCTATCGTCCCCATCAGCGTTAGTCAGCGTTAATCTGCGTCAAAAAGCCCCATCCGTGCTAATCCAATTTTATCCGCGTTATCCGCGTCTACCCAAACGTTCCCCGTAAACCCCGGGGCTTCTAAGCGCCGATTCTTTTGAGGCGGTGCCAGGCTTTTCGCGCCAGGTTGAAAAACAGGTCCTCGCGGAGCTGGATATAGTTGCGGGTGCCTCCAGCCGGTACCGGAGTCAGCCCGTGGTCGCGCAGGAAATGGCGTTTCAGGACCACCCGGGCCGGCTTTTCATCGCGGATCAGCTCGATTTCCAGGTCTCCCCATCCCTGATTTAACCCCGCCTCCAGATCCCGGTGGGTAAAGACCGGCCAGCGGTTGATACTGAGGATGGTATCGCCGGAAAGAAGACCAGCCTGCTGGGCCGGAGTACCCGGTTTAACATCCAGCACCATGACCCCCTGTCCCCGGCTGGTATAAAGCGGACTGCGGTTGCTTTCCTCCCGCATCCCCAGCCAGATAACCAGTTCATGCCCTAACGGTCCAAATAGGGCCGCCAGGGGCAAAAAGGCCGGATAACGGGAGGAAAAGATGGAGAGCAGCAGCAAAACCAGGCTGAACAGAAACAGGTGCCCCGCCGAGGTACGCACCCGCTGCCGGGGGGCAGTGGTGGTGGTAATTTCCCCGTACCCCAGGATGGCCAGTACGGGCAGCAGGGTATAGCTCTGTCCGGTAACCAGGTGGGAATAATCCTTGATGAGCGGCCACCAGTCCGGCATCACCAGGGCAATTCCCGGATCCAAAGTTATGCCTCCCCCGATCAGGGCCACCAGGGGTATGGGCCAGAATTTCTGCAGATTAAAGCCCCCCACCAGAGAGCCGTTCTTCTTAACGTAGACGGGAATGGGGTTAAAATGCCCATTAAGTACAATGAGAAAGCTCTCTATAAGGTGCAGGACCGCTACCAAACCCATGACCTGGGCCACGTCCACCGCTGGATAGCCGGTAAAAAGACTCACCAGTGACAGTATCCCCCCGGCATAGGCAAAGCAGAGAAAGCGGGCATTGATAAGCATAAGCAGCATAGCTATTACCCAGAGGTAGATGATGCCCAAACGGCTCAGGTCAATGCCCAGTAAAATGAGCAAGGCGCTGCCCACCACCCCACCGGCTATCCCCAGCAGGGTGGAAAAGACCGCCGACTCCAGATACAGCCGCTGGCCTCCGTGCGGAAGTGCTTCCGACTGCTCCTCCACCCGCTTGTACTGCCATAGTACAATAGCAAAAAGCAACAGGAATAATAGTGCAAATGCCGATGAGGTAAAGCTTTTCCATAA
>CAZLYH010000051.1:0-13960 GCA_964563775.1 uncultured Syntrophomonadaceae bacterium
CAGCCCCGCCTGGGTAAAGGTACCACCGTTGGCACTTAAGTTACTTATGGCGGTTAACAGGGCCTGTTTTTCGTTGGCACCTTTAAAATCAGAATCAATTCTCACATCGCCGGCAAAGGAAACTATGGCAATGCGCCGGCTGGTGTTGCCTGGAGTAAGCAGGGTATTGACGAAGGAAGTTGCCGCAGCTTTGGCGTTGGCCATTCTCGAATTGTCACCCATGCTGCCGGACCGGTCAATAACCAGGACGATGTCTGCACTGGACGATTGCGTCAGGTCTTTGCCGGTAATAGTCAGCGTGACCTGCCATTGATTGGTGGTACCTGTCACCGGGGTTGCTTGTTTGCTCAGGGCAATTTGGCCCGGGCCAGGTTCGCTGGCAGGAGCCCGGCTTAATAAACCGGCATCAGCTGAACGCATGGACCTGTTAAAACCGGCATTCATTGAGAAGTCGGGATACACAATAGTCGGTGCCGATATTTCCTGCGGTCCGCTCAAATGATCCGGGTTTTCCTCCGGGAGTTCTATCGGCCCCGGGTTATACAACAGGGTAATCTCATTGTCCCCGTCGCCCAGTACCAGTTCTTCCGGTTCGCTGCCGACATATTCTATCCCTTCCTCGCGGATTTGATAGTCGCGGCCATTAACCGTAGCTCCAGAGTCCAGGTCGTCAATAGTTTCGGTGTAAGTAAGCCTTTCCTCATCTTCTCCCAGATCCAGGACATGGTGAATGGTCAAGCTCACTTTCTCCACTGTTACCGGTATTAATGGTAATTCTTCCTGGGGAGTTTTTTCAGGGTTTTCCCCCTCTTTTCCATCCGGATCTTCCAGGGTCCCTTCTGGATTGTCACCAGGGGAGTCGTCCGGATCTTCCAGATCTCCCGGGGGCTTATCCCCGGGGCTATTGTCCGGATCTTCCAGATCCCCCGGCGGATTATCCCCGGGGTTATTGTCCGGATCTTCCAGGGTTCCCTGAGGGTTTGTACCTGGTTCTTCGCCTCCCTGTTTGTCGCCTGAAACCTCGCCAGGATCTGTTGGCGGGTTCACCGATTCGATTAGCGAATTCGAGGGTTGATGAGTGTCCTCGGCCAAACCATAGCCCGGAAAAAAGCTGAACAAAAACAGCACGGCCACTAACAGGGCTACTATCTTACTGTTTCTGTTTCTGAGTTTGAAATTCACGTTGTCACTCCTTTCATAGAACGTTTTTGCCGCACCGTTGGGCAACGCTGTTGGGATTTCCGGGTATGACTGTTGGCTGTCCGGGTTTTAACCCGCGACTTGTAATTAGGTTTCAATAATGCCCGGATATCGTTGATGTTCTGTCACCACCTCCTAAAAAATGTTCGGCTGCAACCCTACAGAACTTCCCGGCGTGACTCCCATGCATCGGTTTGGTTGCACGGCCAGTCTTTCTGCAGTGCTTCCTGCATAAGCATGACCAGTTCCAAAAAGCTTCTGAAGACCACGGTCTGTTTGGCATCCAGCCATACAATCCGTCCTTGCCAGCTACTATTGTGGCGGTACTGAATTTGTATCAGAAAATTGGCTTGGTTTGGATTGTTCTCCCGACTTTCACCTGTGTGCATTCAATATCCCCATTTCTCACGATCAGGTTCATCTTTCCAGGACCGCATAGTCGTTGTGGGCTGAGGAAAACCATACTGAGTAATTTTTTTCTGCATGAGCATCATCATTTCCATCAGGCTGTTAAATCTGGCTGTTTCACCACTGGGTATGAATTCCAGGAATCCCTGCAGGTCATTATCGGCATTCATTGAAATGTTGATCATAAATTCAGCCGGATGTTTTACCTTATCGATTGCCACTGTAACAAGCCCTCCACAAATAATTGGCAAGAATTTTTTTGCGCCAGTTAATTTATAACATGGCAGCGTTATGTATTAGTTTTAAGTGCGTTACAAATCGGTTATTTTTCTGGGACTACTGTAATTGTTACAGTTGCTGCGAGATCATCTCTCCAAGGGATAAAGGGTATTCATGAGGGTTGGCCCCAATCAGCTGCAGGGGATAAATTCTACAGACTGGGGGGCCAGGCGGGGCGAGACGATATGGAAGGGCAAAAAAATAAAGAGGGCTTAAAACCCTCTATTTTTCCATGGTGCGGATGAGAGGACTCGAACCTCCACGGCTGTTAACCGCCAGATCCTAAATCTGGTGCGTCTGCCATTCCGCCACATCCGCTTATATAATTTTTGTACCTATCTATTATACGGTCCGGCAGCTGTTGCGTCAATTAGTAGGCGGGTTTTCGAAGAGGAGTCCGGCTTGCAGGTTTCTGCCTTTTTGCTCATACATGCGCCTGTCAGCCAGGTGGACCAGTTCGAAAATATCTGTAGCGTCCTCCGGATAGAGAGCGGAACCGATGGAGACGTCCTGAAAACAACCCAGATCAATGATAGAAGTGCGCAGGCGATTTTTGATGGCAGAACATAATTCCCAGCCTACCCCGGGGAGAATGATGGCGAATTCGTCTCCCCCATAGCGGGATACAATATCCGAGTCCCGAACATTACGTTTTATAGCAGCGGCAACCTCTTTCAAAACCCGGTCTCCTTCCAGATGACCGTAATCATCGTTGAGTTTCTTGAATTCGTCCAGATCGATCATAATGATGCTAAAGATAGCTTTTCCCGCTGCCTGTTCCGCCAGAATGGCCAGTTGATCGAAAAAATACTGATGGGTATAAAGGCCAGTCAATCCGTCCCGCACTGCATAAGAGGAAAGAACTCTGAAGTCGGTAAAAACCAGCGTATTGACTAACAGGCCCGCCAAGACAAGAATGGCAGTATTATAGATGAAGATGTCACGGACAAAACCGGTTAATAGTCCCAGGATAAGCATTACTATCACGGTTAGCAGCGTGACCAGGCCCAGGCGCAGGGCAGAAGGACTGGTGGCATAGAAAAGTACTGGCACAATGAAGATTGCCAGAAAGGGAGAATTCAGACCACCGGATATAAAACAGGTCAGAAAAATAAAACCCTCGTCCAGCAGGAGGGCAAGCACTTCATATTTAGCCGATAAAGACCGCAAAGTCGGGATAAAGAAGAGCAAAGCTGCATAAGCAAAGTAAGCCGTAAAAGCCATACACAGAACTGCCGTAAGGTTATCGCAAAAGCCGAGGTACAGCAGGAAAACGCAGATAACCAGAAAAAAACGCAATAAAGCAATTGTACGTACTTTGCTATCGTTACGCTTGTTGCGCAGGGCAGGAGTCAACTCCAAGCGGGAAAAAAACCGGAAATCCATAGCACCAGAGTCCTATCTTTTATACTATATTCATTCTATGCGAACCAGACTAGTAATAGCAACCACCTTTTGGGCAATAGTCCCGGACAATATGGGACTTATAACGACGCTAAGTGCGATATTATTTTTCCAAAATCAAATATCTTACATTTTTTCCTCGGGTTCCTTGAGAAGACCACCCCGGGTGATGATCCGGGATGAAAACCGCAAGCGCAGGTGGTCCATGAGCTGGTCGAGCTGGTTATTCTCGTCCTCGAAAAGACCTGGCTGGCAATCTTCCCGGGGGACGAGATTGCTGCAATTTACACCTACCAGCCGCAGCGGCATGTTCAGCAACCCCGACTCCCGATATATTTCCCGGGCAATAGCGAAGAGGTCCAGATCGCCATCGATGGGGGCACCTGGAGTTTGGCTGCGTTGCAGGGTCCTAAAATCGGCCCGGCGCAGTTTAAGGCTTATGGTACGGGCCTTAAAGCCCATCTGACGCAGCCGGAAGCCAACTTTACAAGAAAGTTCCAAAATAACCTGTTCCAGGCTTTCCTGATTGGAAATATCCGCAGAAAAAGTAATCTCGTTGCCAACCGATTTGGCCTGGTGGTCGGGCACAACCTGGCGCTGGTCATCTCCCCGGGCCAGGGAGAGCAAAAATGGGGTGCTGGAACCTAATAGCCGCTCCAACTCTGGGTAGGGGGTCTTTAGTAAATCACCAATGGTAAAAATTCCGGCCCGGGCCAGTTGCTCAGTCGTCCTGGCTCCGACTCCCCAGAGATGGGAAACGGATAAACGGGGCAGGAGGCGGTCAGCATCCTGGTGGTTCAGTTCCATTATACCGTTCGGTTTGCAAAGGTTGGTGGCCAGTTTGGCCAGATACTTGTTCTCGGCAATACCTACAGAAATGGCCAGGCCGACCTCTGCGAGTACGGCCGCCTTGATTTTTTCGGCAATGGCCCGGGAGTCCCCAAAAAGGGTGTGGCAACCACTCACATCCAGAAAGGCTTCGTCGATGGATAAAGGCTCCACCAGGGGGGTAAACCGACTCAAGATGGAAAATACCTGCGCTGAAACCTGGCTGTATTTTTTCAGATCCGGGGAAAGAAAGACCGCTCGCGGACAGAGGCGTACTGCCTGACTTATGGGCATGGCCGAATGGACCCCATATTCCCTGGCCTCATAGGAACAGGTGGATACTACGCCCCGCCCACCGGGTTGTCCCCCTACAATAACCGGCAGCCCGCGCAATTCGGGGCGGTCTCTTTGTTCCACGGAAGCAAAAAAGGCATCCAGATCGCAGTGCAGAATGTTCATGATTTCACCTCGAACAGGCGTTTGTTACTATTCTATAGTAACATCTGACCCCGGTCCGGGACCAGATAAAAGTGGGAGCATTGCTTTGCAAAGTGGTAACGACTATAGTAGTTTAAAGAAAAGATAGGAAGTGCAGGCGTGCAGGGTAATTTTCATGTTCGTAGCACCCTCCTTTATCTGGGGTGCTGGTTTTTTCTGGCCCTATTATATAATGAAGTAATCGTTCTGGTTGCCCTTCTGGTTGCAGGAATGGTTTTCCTGGGTCGTCTGGGGCAATTTTCTTCTCTCCTCAGGCTTTTAAAAGTAGGGTTGCCCCTGGTACTGCTGGTAGTTCTGCTTAATAGTCTGTTTAATCAAAATGGGCAGCAGATTTTGTGGACAGGTCTGGCGGGTGGAAGGCTGGTGATATACCGGGAAGCAGTGCTTTATGGCCTGGTCATGGCTGTAAAGCTGTTACTGGTCTTCGTCGTATTGCTATTGTTTCAGATCCTGGTGCCAATGGACAGGCTGCTGGAGGCGGCCGGCCCCCGGGCGGGGAAAATGGTGTTCCTGGCGGTCCTGACCACGCGCCTTTTACCCGAGCTGGGCCGGAAAAGCCGGTCGCTGTTGGAAATACAGCAGATGAGGGGCTGTCATCCCAGGGCGGGCGGAAAAATGAGTCTTCCCGCTGTGGGGATATGGTTGAAAAACATGCTGCGCATCTCTCTGCAGATTGCCTTTCAAAGTGCGGAAGCGATGCAGGCCAGGGCCTTCGCCAGTGGACCCCGATCATGTTATTACCGGGAAATCTGGCAGGCCAGGGACTGGGGGTTGGTGGGCCTGTGCCTGCTGGCGGCAGGATGGGCGGTGGGGACAGTGGTAGTAACGCCTGAACTGGCCCAGGGTACCAGTGTTGGCCTGACGCCGGGAATAGAGGGGATCATGGTGATGATGGCTCTGTTTATTGTGCCGATGGTCTTTTTCTCACCCCGGCCGACCGGCAGGGCACATATAAACACTAACACTGAAGAAGGGTTGGAGTTTTGATTCTTTACAGCTTGAAGGACTTTAGTTATCGTTACCGGGTGGATGAGGAACCGGCTCTTAAGCAGCTGGACCTTGATATTTATGCCGGGGAATTCTTGTTGCTGGTGGGCCCATCCGGCAGCGGCAAGACCACCCTGGCGCGGGCTCTGTGCCGCCTGGTTCCGGACTTTTACGGGGGTACCATAAGCGGAGAGATCCGTTATCGGGGCAGGCTTTTGCAGGATTGGGACGCACGTTTGCTGGCCCGGGAAACAGGCATCGTTTTTCAGGTGCCGGAAACGCAATTATTTTTTCCCAACCTGGAGCGAGATATAGCTTTTGGGTTGGAGAATCTGGGGATGGAAAACCAGGTCATGAAGCGGCGGGTGGCCGAGACCATGGATTTTTTGGGTCTGGCTCCTCTGCGGGATAAAACGACCTGGGAACTAAGCGGTGGTGAAAAACAAAAGGTTGCTCTGGCAGGTATCCTGGCCATGCGCCCCCGGGTCATTATAGCTGATGAACCCACTTCCCAGCTGGATCCCATCGCTGCTGAAGAAATTATCACTCTGCTGCGCAGGTTAAACCAGGAGAGCGGCACCACGATTATCCTGGTCGAGCAGAGATTGGACCGCTGCTTCCATCTGGCGGATCGGGTGGTGGTTTTGGACTCGGGCCGGGTGGCATTTTCCGGTCCCCCCTCTCGCCAGCTGGAATGGGCCGTGGAGCGAGGGTATCCTTTGATCCCGACTATCCCGGCTATTTTTGCTAACCGGGTTCAGGGGTCCCTACCTCTTACCGTTAAAGAGGGACGGGAGTGTCTGGCCTCCTCCAGTGCCAGCCTGGACGCGCAGGCTCTGCCCGCAGTTACGATCCCGGCCAGGGTTATCGGGCCGCGGCTGGCGTCCCTGGAACGGGTCAGCTTTGGCTATCGGCCCAAACAACCGGTACTAAGGAATGTCTCTTTGGCTTTGCATGCCGGGGAAATAATTATGTTGTTGGGGGCCAATGGAGCCGGAAAAAGCACTCTACTCAAAATACTGGCCGGCACTTTGCGGCCTGCCCGGGGAACGCTGTGGCTGGATACGAAACGGGCTAATGGCAGGCCGGCAGCAGGGCTGGTGCCACAGTCGGTAGAGGATTTCTTCCTGGGGGATACCCTGGAGGAAGATGCCCGCCTGGTACTGGATGCCAGTGGAATGGCCCGATTGCAGACGCAACTGGAAAGGTTCGGGCTCGAGGATGCCTGGAAAAGAGACCCCCGCGATTTGAGTTGCGGGGAAAAGCAGCAGGCGGCCCTGGCTTTAACGCTGGCTTCCGAGGCCAGGCTGCTGTTGCTGGATGAGCCCACCCTGGGATTGGACGTGGTCAGTAAGGACAACCTGGGGAGAATGCTTCAGGAGGCGGCCACCGGGGCTGCCCGGACAGTCCTTCTGGCCACCCATGATATGGAGTTTGCCAGTGAATATGCCACCAGGGTAATTTTTTTGCATCAAGGGGAGTTGATTGCCGACCAGGCGGTTGAAGAGGCACTGGATGACCAGTTTTTCTATTCCAGCCAGGCCGCCCGGCTTTTCGCGGGCTTTGATGATCGGGTCAAAAATCGCCGCCAGGCCCGGGAACGACTGGCAACCCTGTTAGGGCGGGAAAGTCTGCGGGTGTTGCCGTGAAAAGGATCGTCCTCTTGTTGGTATTGCTGGCTCTGGTTACTACTCTGTTTTTGAACGGCTGGGTGAATTGGTCGCTGTTTTCTTTTCTGCTGCTGGGGCTGGCCCTTGCCTATCTCTTTTCCTGGGCCTTAAGAAATATGGTAGGGAGCAAAGAGCTGGCTTTGCTGGCCTCCCTGTCCGCCCTGGCGGCCCTGGGCCGGGTGCCCTTTGCTGCGCTGCCGGGGGTGCAACCCACCACATTCCTGGTTATCTGCAGTGGAATGGTCTTTGGTCCCCAGGCTGGGTTCCTGGTGGGGGTTACTGCGGCTCTGGTTTCCAATTTCTTTCTCGGCCATGGTCCTTGGACTCCCTGGCAGATGCTGGGTTGGGGACTGATAGGTTTGAGCGCTGCCGTTCTGGCACGCATAAATAAGAGGCCGGCTCCCATTCTTATCGGCTTGTTCGGGTTAATAGGAGGGTTTTTGTTTGGCTGGCTGCAGAACCTGGGATTCTGGCTCAGCTTCGTTTATCCTCTCACTCTGGGTTCCTTTCTGGCCACCTGTGCCAGCAGTATTTTGTTTGATGGGGCGCACGCCCTGAGCAATCTGCTGCTTTGCTGGGGGTTGTACCGTCCGGTGACAGATATCCTTACCCAGTTTAAAAACCGTCTGTTTTACCAGCGGGAAGCAACCGGGATCCCGGAGGAGCAAAATCTGCAGGTACCAGGTGGGCACCCGGGCAAGCCGGAGAGCGCAACCGGCTTAAAAGCTAACCGGGGGTTCTCAGGAAAGCAGCGCGACTTCTTTTAATCCCGGGTCGTGGGATAGAACAAACTGATTATCCTGCCGCAGTCCGGCCAGGCGAACCGGCGGGGGAGGATCCTGGTGCAAGACTCCGGCTTTTCTTAAGAATTTTTCCAGAGTCGGGCGAACATCTTCTTGCCAGTAGTAATCTGCACCCGGACCATTTCGAAAAGCCTGCCAGGCGTTATCAGGAATTGCCTGCCACATGCGGTCATATATGAAAGGCGCATCTCCCCCTAATATGACTTTCCCTTTACGGGTATTTACCTCTACCACCTGGTGCCCCGGGGTATGCCGGCCAGTCAGGATGGTGCGCAGGCCGGGCCTTATTTCCTGCTGTCCCTGCACCAGAATAAAACGAGGCAAGAGATTAAGCCAGTGTTTAGCGCAAAAGGCTATCTCTTCCCGGGGGTCCAGGCGTAACAGGCCGCGCAATTCCTCCGCCTGGAGAAAAAAACTGGCCTGGGTGAACAAAGGCATGCCACCGGTATGATCCCAGTGCAAATGAGTCTGAATTACAGTAGAAACCTGCTCCGGAGAGATATTGAAGCGGGACAGGGCCTGGATAAGTTCGTTTTCGGTGTCCCTTTCGAAAGTGGATCGGGGACCGGGCAGATGTTCCGCCGAAAAACCGGTATCCACTACAATGGCTTCACCTTGCTCGTCCAGGAGAAGAAAAAAGAAGCTAGGGATATTATTTATGGCGGAAAAGGCATTGCTGCTGGACAGGGTGACCGTAAAGGAGCCGTTGTACACTGGAAAAATAGAATAAAACATGATTCCCCTCCGATAATAGTGTCTGGTTAGGTTTACGACATTTCTCGCAAATTTCCTGCCCGGCATCATAAGAGGTGAAAGGTTGGGCGGGAACCCGTTCGGGGCCCCGCCACCTGGAATTTTTCGCCTAGTCCAAAAGCTGGTCGGATTGGTCCTCGTCAATAATCTGATAAGCACAGGCGGCCTGCTCGGTTTCATCTCGTAACAGCGGGTTGTTGGAAACAATAAACTGCAGGCTGACCATGCTTTTTTCCTCGGGGCTTTCTTTGCGCATCCTATCACCTCCTGGCTATATTCTTTACGCGGGACATCTATTTCATGATAGTTTGGTTCGATATGGGCCAACACCGTTTCACTTTTGCTATAATAAAAACCAGGGGCAAATTTAACGGAAAGGAGAGAAAAGTGAAAACGCTACTGCTATTTACCCCTATTCTTGTGGTTCTGGCTGCAGCTGTTTATTTTATCTGGGCTTTTAATAGACGGGAAGAAAGGCGGTTGATCGCCCGGGAGATCAACCGAAGCGGCAGTCAGGGAGAACATAAAGTTCAGCGGACTTTAAGTTGTCTGGAAAAACCAAATTCTCAATACCAGGTTTTCCATAATATCAGATTAGGGCCGGATGCTGACCACACCAACGAATACGATACCGTGGTGATAGGGCCGAATGGGATTTTTCATATCGAGACGAAAAACTACGGCGGAGAACGCGGCGGCACCATCCTGGTGGACAGCAATGACAACTGGTTATTGCACAAGAAAAGCGGGTATTCAAAAATTATCACCAACCCGCAGGGGCAGGTCGATTCACACGAATATCGCTTACAGGGTTTTCTAAATCGCGTGGTGGGCGTGCGGAATCTTCCCACGCAGGGGATTATTGTTTTATCCTGTGACCGCGTGACGGTAAGATTCAATAAAAAAAGCACCCAGACTATCCCGGTGCTGCACCGGGACGAACTGGTTGATTACATCAAGAATTATAACCAGAACGGAAATCTGATTATTTACCCCCGAACGATAAAGAAGATCTGTAAGAGTATTGAAGCCATGAATAAAATATCTCAGGCGAATTAATCCCGGAATGTATAAGACCTGAACCCTGGTTAGGGCCGGAGAATTTCTCCGGCCCTACGTGATCACCCAACCTTTTCTGGCTGCATTTTACCCGGCACCCACGCGATTAACATCAGCTTTTGCCCGGAAAGGCGCTGCAACATGGGACGAGGGTGCTATAATGATGTATAAAAGAAACATTCATTTCCAGGAAATGCGCGGCTCTTATTTTATGTTGGGGACCATGCCATCCTTTTTTGGCGGGATTAATGAGGGGTGTGTGGGGATGATGAAGCAGCGGTTAAAGGATGTGGATACCTTTTATAGTCTGCTGGCTGAACTGGAAGCCAGAACCGGCCAACGCAGTCTGGGAGAATGCGACAACCATATTGCCTGGCCGCTTCAAGGGGTCTATTTTTTCTTTGAGCCTGGAGAATGACGGGAAGGTACAGCGCAGTTGCGCGTGGTGCGAGTGGGAATCAGTAATAACCCCCATGGAAAGGTGAGCGGTCTGTGGGATCGCCTGCGGGAAATCCGCGGGCCGATTCGGGGAAAACATGCCGGGGGAGGAAACCATCGGGTGGCAGATTTTCGCTATCTGGTGGGCCTGGCTTTACTGGAGCAGAACGGTTTGCAGTGCCCGAGCTGGACTCTAATGGAAGGCAATGCTGCGGTGCGGGTGGCCGAGTATCCCCTGGAAAGCAGGGTGAGCGATTATATTAACGAAATGCCTTTGCTGTGGCTTTCCACTGATGTAAGCAAAAACCCGGTGCTCACAAAAAAATATATACGCAACAATACCATTGCCCTCTTGAGCAACTGCGGAAAGGCGGCCATTGATCCACCGTCCCCGGGCTGGCTGGGAAATTATTGTCCGGAAAAAGTGGTGAGGTTATCTGGAGTGTGGCACGAAGACTATATCGATAGCCGATATGATCCGGGATTTTTGCAGGTAGTGGAAAAGATGGTAGCCAGGATGTAAATAACTGCAGAACGCTAAAAAAGGTGCTAATATTAATAATGAGTTTTTTTATGTATGTCCCCCGGGAAATGGTTGCAGAGGAGTTGGTAGGCCCGTGAAAACCAGACCCGGCAAGGTAGATTATTACCTCAATATTGCCCTGGATGTAGCATCCCGGGGTACCTGCCTGCGCCGTAACTACGGTGCAGTTATAGTCAAGGACGATGCCATAGTATCCACCGGCTATACCGGGGCTCCGCGCGGACTTCCCAATTGCTGTGATCTGGGAGTCTGTGAACGGGAAGAGCAGGGGATTCCCAGCGGTGAGCGTTATGAGTTGTGTCGCAGTGTGCATGCGGAAATGAATGCTATTGTTAATGCTGGCCGGGAGAAAACACTGGGGGCTACGCTATACCTGGCGGGCTATGATGTCAACACCGGGCAGCTTCTTGATGCGCAACCCTGTTTTTTGTGCAAACGCATCATCCTGAATGCCGGTATTTACAAGGTGGTAAGCCGTTGCCGTGATGGCAGTTCCCAGGCCATTATCCCCGAGGGACACCCGGAATACCAGCAGTAAGAATCAGCCATGATACATAAAAAACAGTTCTTTGCCTCCGGTGGGACGGATGAGAGAGCTGACAAAGGGGGAGAGAAAACTGATCCACAGGTTGACCCTTTTAAAAGACTTGCCCGAAGGTGAAGCGGGATTCACGTTCTATCTGCGCGGGGGCCAGGCTTCCCATGATGGCGAAGAATGGTTCGCCTGGATGAGTCGTGAACCTATTTATAACCGTATGTACCATCTTTTCAGAGACGGTCGGGAAGACTGGATTTTGGTCGAGGAAGCGGATATTGCCGACAATAGTTATGATCTGCAGGAGACTTTTCCGGACCGGCAGCTGGTTTCCTTCAAGGAAGCCCTCGATGAACTGGGCTTTAACTATGACGAAAGTTTTTATGGTATTAACAATATACGCTGTTGCCAAAACGAACAGGTAAAAATGCTGGGTGCCACCAAGGCGGACTGTCTCTATTGCGGTACTTGCGGCAATGCCTTGCAGGACGCGGTAAATTTCCTGGTCTGGGGCCTGGAGGATATCAAGCCCCCCACCAATATTTACTTTTCACAGTTTCGCTATGACCCTTACAAAAAGTACCTGACCGGAAAGGTGAAGGCGGAGAACCGCAGTAAATGATGCATTGACATCAAATCATTTTTTAAAGTGACACAGAAAACCGCGCCTGGCCGGCGCGGTTTTCTCTGCTAGGGAATTAGAACCCTAATTACCTCCAAAGGTTTCCACTACCACCTTGAGCATGTCCCGGATGGGAATATGCTGCGGGCATTTCTCCTCACATTCTCCGCATTCGGTGCAGTTATGGGCCTTGTCGCCGGGTTGCAAAGCTACCGTATAAAACCGTTTTGCGCCCAGCATATCATCGTAGATATAGGCATTGTTGAGTTGTCCAAAGCAGACGGGGATGTTCACGCCATGTGGGCAGGGCATGCAATAACGGCAGGCGGTGCAATCAACCTTGGTGCGCGATTGGTAGACCTTTCTGGCTGCATCAATCAGGCTTAGCTCCTGGTCGGTCAGGGAGTTCGGGTAGGCCTCGTTGGCTACCTTGATGTTCTCCACCACTTGACTCATGGCATTCATCCCGCTTAAAACCACACTTACCTCGGGGTGATTCCAGATAAAACGAAAACTCCATTCAGCCGGTGTTCTTTGGTCATCAGCCTGTTCCCAAACGGTCTGCACTTCCGCAGGGATCCGGTTGGCCAGATTTCCGCCCCGCAGAGGTTCCATAATGACCAGGCCTAACCCTTTTTCGCCGGCATATTCCAGGCCCCGGCGTCCCGCCTGGGAGTTGACATCCATAAAGTTGTATTGGATTTGACATAGATCCCAGTCATAGCTATCCACGATTTCCTTAAACATTTTAAAATCATCATGGAAGGAAAACCCGGCGAAACGTATCTTGCCAGCAGCTTTGGCAGAATCCAGAAATTCAGTAACCCCAAGTTTTTTAAGGTGATTCCACAAAAGGAAGTTCATGTTGTGGAGGAGATAACAGTCAATACAGTCGGTCTTAAGCTTTTCCAACTGTTGATTGAGGATACGGTCCATATCTTCGCGGGTCTTGACCAGCCAGCTGGGCAGTTTGGTGGCCAGATAAACTTTTTCCCGGTAGCCGTTTTGCAGGGCTTCGCCCAGGAAGTTTTCGCTGGTGCCCTCCTGTAGAGGGACTGAACCATGGTAAGCATAACCGGTGTCAACATAATTGACCCCGTTGTCAATGGCATAATGCAAAAGCTCGGCAGCCTTTTCCTTGTCTATGACATGGAATTGATTGTTCACTACGGGGAGTCGCATACATCCAAAGCCGAGAGCGGAGACTTCAAGACCAGTTTTACCAAGTTTTCTATAAAGCATTGCATCATCTCCTGTTATAGAATTTGAGAGAAAACTAATCTAATTATAGACGTAAGCGATTATGCTTGATAGACTTTTTTAGCCGGGAAAAAGAAGCCACTGCTGGCAACTTCAACCGACGCCAAGCGGATTGCAGGGCACTGCCAAATCCATAGCAATGGGATGGGAATGTTGCTGTTATAATTAGAACGTGGCTCGTAGGGGAAGAAACGGTATTACTTTTTCACCGCATTGGGAAGGTAAGAGAAAAAGCGTATAAATGGAGTGGATAACGATTTGAATGCAGATAAGTTAAGGCACATACTGGAAAACATCCAACAAGGCCGGATTAGTGTGGACGAAGGTCTGGCCGAGTTAAAAACCTTGCCTTTTGAAGATATCGGTTTTGCCAAGGTTGATCATCACCGCAGCCTGCGCAATGGTTATCCCGAAGTCATCTACTGTGCGGGAAAGACCGTCCCACAGATTCAGGCCATCGTCGCCCGGCTCATGGAGGACGATGTAAATATTCTGGCCACCCGGGCGTCACAAGAAATATTTTCTGCCATCCAGGCCGTAACCGATGATGCGGAATATCATGAGGCTGCCCGGATCGTGGTCGTCAAAAAGCGGCCCATAGTGATGACCGAAAAAGTCATTGCCGTGATTACTGCCGGCACCTCAGACATCCCCGTGGCCGAAGAGGCAGCG
>CAZLYH010000052.1:0-1734 GCA_964563775.1 uncultured Syntrophomonadaceae bacterium
GGGAGAGTGATGCTGGTTATAAAGAGTCGCTCGGTATGGTTGGTAACGCTGTTGATGGTGTTTCTGGTCATGGTTTTACGGGGGGGCGATGACAGACAAAAGCCCCCGCCCCTTCCAGAGCCGGAGAAAAAACCTTCTCCCTATGGAGAATATTTGGCCTGGGAGGAGGCCGACCAGGTCTTTCCCCGCTATGCAGCAGCCACCCTCATCGACTTTGATACCCGCCTGCAGTTTAAGGTCCAACGCCGTGCCGGAGACGCTCATGCTGATGTGCAGCCTCTGACTGCGGAAGATACCGAAGTTATGAAAAGAATCTATAATGGCCATTGGAGCTGGAAACGGCGGGCTGTCCTGGTCCGGCTTGATAATGGGCGCCGCATTGCCGCCTCCATGCACGGCATGCCCCATGGTGCCGGAGCCATACGCGGCAACAATTTTAACGGTCACTTTTGTGTGCATTTCCGGGGCAGCACCACCCATAACAGTCGCCGCAGCGATCTGAGCCACCAAATTATGGTGTGGAAAGCCGCCGGCAGGGTGGAAAAGGAGCTGCAAAAGACCGGAGCGGAGCAAACCATAAGGGTCTTTTTTACCGCTCTGGATCAAGCGGAGAAGACCATTCCCGCCTGCCTGCTCTATGGAAAAGGAAAAGAAGAGGTTTTAGCCGGGTTGGGGAAACTGGAATATTGTACGCTGGAATCCTTAAGGAAAACGGGGCCGGGTACCTGGAGGGTAAAACTGCGCTACGCAGTTAAAGATAAGCGGCAAGAAATAAAGCGGGAAGTGGATATAATCACCCAAAAAAACCAAGGAGTCTGGAAAATAAGAGCACCGGGGGACGGGACCGCTGCGCTGGCTAAGCTTTTCTCACCATAGGCAACGGCAGATAGCGGAAGCTCTGGCCGGTTGAAATGATAACGGCCCAAGGAAATTTGCAGAGGCGGTGAAGACCCCTGGGGGTTCCAGATAAAAATAAATTCGCTGCGACTGAAATGAAAAGAGTCGATGGGGCTTTAGGTCCATTGATTGCTGATAAAACTGTTCGGGCGCCCGTCATTAATCCTGGTCAGGACATAAGTTTGGACATTTTCCGGCAAGGAGCGAAAGTCAATCCTTTGGCCCAGGCGGTTCTGATCATATTCATCCACAATGATCCAGCGAGCAAATCCGGAGTCTTCTTCCGGGTGTTCGGACAAGGCCAGGGCATCCCCGCCCTGGAAAATGACCGTATAACGATCCTGAAGCTGCTGGTTATCATAAACATCGGCTATTTGCACTCAAATCCCTCCATAAGATTACTTTATTGCATGATTCTATAATGCTCTAGTTTGGGTTGCGTAGGTATTTCATCCCTAAGATTCCGCGTGGGTAACCCCAGCCTTCGTCTCGCTCTTCCGGGGGGACGTTCCAGTCGAAAAAGGCATTGAACCGCGTTGCGGCCCAGTGCCTTATTACACTTGGAATGTTACAGGATGTTTTCAGCTCGCTGGCATCTCTTCATATGGCCTTCGGATATACCGTCACAAAAGGGCATGTTCTGGGACTGACCACAACGGCACAGAGCAATGGTTTCCGGCCGGGAAATACTTTGACCGTTGTCATCCACCAGCATGGCATGTCCGGCTACTATAATAGGGCCTTTATCAAGAATTTGAATGCGTACGTCGCTCATTGTCAAGCTCACCCTTTCTTTTGTAGTGAGCTTAGGTTTTGCATTCCTGCAAAAATCATTCG
>CAZLYH010000052.1:1834-13825 GCA_964563775.1 uncultured Syntrophomonadaceae bacterium
CCGAAGTATTGATAATAGGTGCATTCGATGCGCCCGTTATAGAGTTTGCGCTTTTTGTCAGCCCGGCGGCCTAAAAGTCGTTCGAAGCCCTTGTGAGCGGTGAGCACAAAGAAGGAGCCGGTTTCGATACTCTTAAATACTGGCCCCATTTCCCGGTACAGCTGCTCGACAGTATCCCGGTCTTCCAGACGTTCTCCATAAGGAGGGTTGCAGATTATACAGGGATAGGGAGGGCGGATGCGCAGCTTTGAAACTGGAGCCTGCTGCCAGTGGATGCAATCATTCACCCCGGCCTGCCGGGCATGGTAACGGGCCAGGGAAAGCACTTCAGCATCGATATCTTTGCCCCGGATTTCCAGCTTGGCAGTTCGAGTAAGATCGCGGGCTTCCTGACGGGCCAGCTCCCAGCTGCGCCGCGGAATCTGCGGCCATTTTTCTGCAGTGAAAGTGCGCTTAAGGCCTGGCGCTATATTCAAGGCGATGAGGGCGGCCTCAATAGGGATGGTGCCTGAACCGCAGCAGGGATCGATGAAGGGGCGTTCGGGGTGCCAGCGACTTAGCATCACCAGGGCTGCCGCCAGGGTCTCTTTGAGGGGGGCGGCAGCACTTAACTTCCGGTAGCCGCGCTTATGCAACCCTGCTCCGCTGGTGTCAATGGTAAGGGTGGCCATATCATTTAAAAGTGCTACTTCAATAGGATATCGGGGCCCGTTTTCTTCAAACCATTGGCGATGATAGCGGGTTTTCAAACTTTCGACGATGGCCTTTTTCACGATGGCCTGACAATCGGATACACTGTAAAGCTGCGAACGGATCGACTTGCCTTCTACCGGGAATAGAGCGTTCTCGGGCAGCCAGTCCGCCCAGGGAAGGGAGCGGGTCTTTTCAAAGAGTTCTTCAAAGGAATGAGCCGGGAATTGGCCAACCTCTACCAGTACCCGGTCGGCACTGCGCAGCCACAGATTGGCCCGGGCCAGGCCGGCTGCATCACTTTTAAAAGAAATCCGGGCATTCTCTACCTGTACATCAGTAAAGCCCAGATCCCTCACTTCCCGGGCCACAACCGCTTCCAGACCAAAAGTAGCCGTGGCTATAAGCGTCATTTCTTGCTTCATTCATATCTCCCGTTTATTTAAAGTTAGTGTCTATTGCGGTGCCAGCAATGGTTTGGGTTCCGGCAGTTGCTCCCCGGTCTCTTGCTCATGGCCTTGATTAAGATAACTAAAGGCCAGCAGCTGGGTGGGGCTGCCCATGATAATCAAGGTATCTCCCGGGGATACTGTTGCGCTGCTGTGCGGGTTGGCAATGGTGGCACCATCCCCGGTTAATATGGTTACCACGGAGCAGCCCGTTTCTTCACGGATACGGCTTTCCCGCAGGGTTTTACCGGCAAAAGGGGAACCTGCTTCAACTTTAAAGTTTCTTACTTTAAGAGCTTCACTTTGCTCGCTATCCTGCTGATAGATTATCTCGTGATAATCTTTTAGATACATGTTTTCCAGATATTCCACCACATCATCCGGGGGCAGGTCAAGACCCAGGATAACCTGCCGGACCATTTGCAGACCGGCCTCTTCCTCCGGTTGTACAACCTCATAAGCTCCGCTTTCAAACATGAGTTGTTCTTCCCGGTGGTTTTGTGCCCGGCAGATTACCCGTAAGGACGGATTCTTTTGGATGAGGGTCCGCAGTACCATCTGATTTACCAGGGAATCGGGGAGAGCCAGGATAGCCAGGCGGGCCGTTTCCGGGGATGCCTTTTCCAGGACATGTGGATTGGAAGCATCGCCGTAAATATAGGATATACCTCCATTACGCAGCCGTTCGATAACATGGTAGTCATATTCAATAACCACAAAGGGGAGTTTGAATTGCTGCAGGGCCAGGCCGACATGATGCCCCATCCTTCCGTATCCTAGCAGGATTACATGCTGGGACAATCCCCCTGCGCTATCTTCAGCCGTCTCCAGTTCCGGTTCGGGAAAAAACCATTTTAGAGCGGACAGCTTGCGCAGCTGGTGATACCAGTGGGGAGCAATCCGGGTAAATAGAGGGGTAAGCAGAATCGAAAAGAGAGAAGCTGCCAGGATTACGTTGTAAAGCTGGGGTGAGATAAGCTGGTTATCCATGCCCAGCTTGGCCAGTACGAAAGAAAACTCTCCCGTCTGCATTAGTCCCATACCGGCATAAAAGGCTACCCGGCTGTGATAGCGAAAGCTTCGAGTGATAAAGAAGACCACCAGAAATTTAACCGGTATCACCAGAACCAGCACGGCAGCCAGCAATCCCAGATTGGCAAATAGCGATGAAGGATGGACCATCATACCTACGGAAACGAAAAAGAGAATGACCAGTGCATCCCGCAGAGATATTATTTTGCCCAGGATTTCATGGGCATAATCAGATTCACTGATCATCAGCCCGGCCAGGAAGGCTCCCAGGGAGACGGATAGACCCAGAGCCCCGGCCAGGGTTGCGATCCCTAACCCCAGGGTAAGGGCGAAGAGCAGGAAAACATCGTTGTTGTTTTCCCGTGCTAAACGGTCCATGAGAACGGGGAGAACCTTTTGCGCCAGATAGATAGTAGCCAGAACCAGGAGAATGGCTATTCCCAGGGAAGCACCCAGGGCGGGAAGTTCTGTCGCACCAAGGTCACCCAGTTTGGGCAGCAATGAAACCATGACCACCACTGCCAGGTCCTGGACGATAAGAATTCCCAGCATGACCTGCCCGTGCAGAGAATTCAGTTCCCCTTCCTCTCCCAGCACGCGCAGGACGATCATGGTACTGCTAATGGCGGTTACGCAGCCCAGGAACAGGGATTCCACCATGGACAGGCCCAGCAATTGCCCCAGTCCAACCCCCAGAAGAACTACCAGTACTACTTCCAGAATACCCCCCAGGACAGCGATTTTTTTTACTTCATTGAGACGGGAAAAAGAAAACTCAATTCCCAGCGTAAACATGAGCAGGATAACCCCGATATCGGCAAACTGACTCACCAGGCTCAGGTCTTGGACCAGACCGGCAGCGTAAGGACCGACCAGGATACCCCCCAGTATATAACCTACCAGGGCCGACTGCCTCAGCACACCGGCAATCATCCCCCCCAGCAGTGCGGCCAGGAATATAATGGTTATTTCCGCCAGGATTGAAGTGCCCAGTGTAAAACCCCCTTGGAATAGGAAGAGGTGGGTTAGCTAATGGCTACCCACCCCGGCAAGCCCAATATTCAAAATCACGTCGGAAACACATTGGCTAGAAGCAGGAATGGACCTTTGACTTCTATATTTTAACCTACAAATGAGCGGGGAACAAGCGCCCCGCCCAGACGGGATGTTAACCGGCAGGGCTCCTTATGAATGGCGTTAGCATCGTATAGGCTGCTAGCGACGATTCTGAAAAATGGACAAAAAGACCTGGCTCAGTTGTTCAATAGCTTCTTTAAAGGTCAGGTTGTTTTCCAGAAGAAAAGCAGGATTGATTACCGCCTGAACAGAGGCTAGAGCTGCGGCGGTAAGGATGCGCATATCGATGCCCGGGTCTTGACCCTTTAAATAATATTGGGAGAAATAACCCAGCATAAGTTTAAACCGCTCCAGGCGAAACCGGTCAATTTTTTCCCACAGGCCGGGGTAATAGATTTGCAGATCCCGCAGGCTGTTGGGACCAGTAATAAACCTGCTGTGGGTAAAGATAGTCTGCAGGAACTCTTTCATTAGTTCCGCCGGATCCCGGCCGCTGGCCAACAGCTTTTCTTGCTCTTGGGCCATAAACATCATAAATTCCTCAAATACCGTTGCAATCAACTCATCCTTGCTGGGAAAATAACGGTAGAGGGTACGCTTGCTGATTCCCGCCCGGGCCGACAGTTCGTCCATTTTTAGCCCATGCAGTCCCCGTTCAGCCATCAATTCCCGACAGGCATGCATGATGCGCTCTCTTATTTCCATATTTTCCTCCTTGGTTAACATAAAAAAACTTCATCCAGAAACGCCTTTACCCCAAAATAGCCAGTCGCGACGGGGGAATCCATGCTGGTCCAAGCACCGGCCGGTTGGGGAGAAAAGTCTCCTTTTTATGTTACCTGCTTTTTGAACTTTAAGGTACTGATACCCAGCATAACCAGGGAAAAGACCAGCAGGGCAATGACCTGACCATAGAGATATTGCCAGCCGATTCCCTTTAAAATGATTCCCCGAATGATCTCCAGGTAATAGGTTAAGGGAATAACATCACTCAGGTAATAAATCACCCGGGGCATAGCCTGACGGGGAAACAAGAAGCCGGACAGCAAAATGCTGGGCAGCAGGACAAAAAAGGACAGCTGGAAGGCCTGCATCTGGTTCTGGGCCAGATTGGAGATCATTAGCCCCAGCCCCAGAGAGGCAGTAATAAAGAACAGGGTCAATAAGTAAAGCTGCAAGAGGCTTCCCCGGATGGGAACATGGAAGACCAGACTGCCCACCAGGAGGGCGACGGTAATCTGCAGATAACCCAGGGCAATGTAGGGGATAATCTTGCCCAACATCAATTCATAAGGGCGAATAGGGGTTACCATGAGCTGCTCCAGGGTTCCCCGCTCCCGTTCCCGAACAATGGCCACGGAAGTGATGATGACCATGGTCATAGTGACTACGATGCCTAAAATAGCTGGCACCATGTAGTAGGCGGTGATTCCGTCCGGGTTATACCAGGGGCGCACGCGGATATCAAAAGGGGGCCCGGCCTGGGGAAACTTCGCCAGGAGCATCTGCTGTGACTGTAAAAGGCCGATGGCATTGGCCACAGCGATAGCCTGGTTGGCCACCATATTGTCACTGGCATCGACAATAACCTGCACCTGAGCGGGCTGGGAGCGCTGCAGGCTGCGGGCAAAATCCGGCGGATAGACAATTCCCACCCGCACCCGGCCGCTGTCAATGGCCTGGTTGAGGGCGGTGTAGCTGATGGCTGTCTCGGTGATCTCAAAGTAGCCCGAGGCAGCAAAGGCAGCGGTAAGTTCCCGGCTTTCCGGGGACCGGGATTGATCAAAGACTATGGTGGGGATGTGTTTTACTTCCGTCTGAATAGCGTAGCCGAACAGGAGTAGTTGCACCAGAGGGATCAAGAAAATCAAGGCCAAAGTCATCCGGTCCCGGCGCATCTGAATTAACTCCTTTTTCACTATGGCCAGCATCCGGTTCATGGTAACGCCTCCCTCTCTTTTTGCCGGGTCAGGGCTACAAAGACATCCCCCAGGGTAGGACGGATAGGTACTGGCTTTTCCCCGGTAAATCGGGCCAGTTCTGCCAGGGACGGCTCGTCTTCGAGCAGCAAGTGCAGCCTATCCCCGTAAAGGTTGGCATCAATAACAAAGGGCAGATCTTTTAGTTGGGCTGCCATGGCTACGGCCCCATTCAACTGCAGTTCCACCAGTATTCCCCGGTTCCAATCGTCCTTCAGGTGATCGGGCGAAGCCAGGGCCAGCAGGCGTCCCGCGGAAAAAAAGGCAATACGGTTGCAGCGCTCCGCTTCATCCATGAAGTGGGTGCTGACAATGACCGTGGTTCCTTCTTGGGCCAACCCTTGAATCAAATTGAAGAACTCCCGCCGACTAATTGGACTTACCCCACTGGTGGGCTCATCCAGGAAGAGAAGCCGGGGGCGGGAAATGATGGCACAGGCCAGTGCCAGGCGCTGGCGAAAACCGGGGCTTAAGGTTTGCACCAGGTGGTGTGACCATTCCTCCAGGTCTACCCGGTTTAGCATCTGCTGCAGGGATAGCCTTTTTTCTTTTCCCCGCAGTCCGTATACTCCGGCGTAAAAATCCAGGTTCTCGCGCACACTAAGTTCCTCATAGAGGCTGAACTTCTGCGACATATAGCCAATACGCTGTTTGATTTTCTCGCTATCGCGGCGCAGGTTATAACCCAAGACGGTTCCCTCCCCGGAGGTGGGCTCCAGGATACCGCACAGCATGCGGATGGCAGTAGATTTACCTGCCCCGTTGGGTCCCAAAAAACCGCATACCTCACCGGGGGCGATGTCCAAATCGATACGGTCAACCGCCGTAAAAGAGCCAAATTTTCGGGTTAACCCCCGGGTCTTGACTACGCAGTCCAATTACTGGCACCTCCCTGGCAAAGGGAAATGAAAATATCTTCCATGGTCGGGCGGGATGTTTCCACCTGCCCCCCCAGGTCCAGGCTGGCAAGGTAGCCTTTTACCCAGCCAATCCCCTGGCGTTCATCCTGGGCGGGCAGGATTAAACGGTATTTATAACCGTAAAAGGAGCTGTCCACAACCTCTTCCTGTCCCGCAAAAAGGTAGGGGTCGCGGGAAGAAGTGCGTACTTCCAGCACTAACCGGCTAAACCTTTCTTTGAAGTGATAAGGGCTGTTTTCCGCCAGGATGCGTCCTTGATCAATAAACCCCACCCGGTTGCACAGCTCAGCCTCATCCATATAGGGAGTGGTTACCAGTACCGTCGTGCCTTGTTGACTGAGTTCATAGAGGATCTGCCAAAACTCCTGCCGGGATTGGGGGTCCACCCCATAGGTGGGTTCGTCCAGAATGAGCAGGCGGGGGCGGGTGACCAGGGCGCAGGTGAGAGCCAGTTTTTGCTTCATTCCCCCCGACAACTGCTCCGCCAGGCGCTGTCGAAAGGGGAGAAGACCGGTTAGCTGCAAAATGTCTGCCGCGCGGGAATTATACAACTTTCTTTCCAGGCCATACAGGGAGGCAAAAAAGCTTATATTCTCGTCAACGGTCAGGTCAGGATAGAGACTAAAACGCTGCGGCATGTATCCCAGCTGGCCATTCTTGAGCCGGGAAGGGGAAAGCCCCGCGATCTCCACCAATCCCCGATCAGGTTTCATTAGGCCACAGATAATGCGCAGCAGAGTAGTCTTTCCCGCTCCGTCCGGTCCAACCAGGCCATAAATTTCCCGCTCAGCTATTTGTATGGAGACCTGGTGAAGAGCACAAATATGGTCAAATGCTTTATCCACTTTCTGTACGACAATCATGGCAGAGGCTCCTGAAGAAATGTCACATCGGCAGGCATGCCCGGTTTTATAACATCTGGGCTCTTATCCAGGGAGACTTTTACTGCAAATACCACATTGGCTCTTTCTTGTTTGGTCTGCACGCTTTTGGGGGTGTATTCCCCCCGGTCGGCAATATGGGTAACGGTGCCGGCAAACTTTTGACTGCTGCCGCTTACGCTAATCTCGACTTTTTGTTGCAGATGGATAGCTGGTAACTGATCGGTAGGAATATATACTTTAATCCACAGGTGCTCAAGATCGGCAAGGGTGATGAGTGGGGAACCGGCATTTACAAATTCACCCGGCTCATGATTGCGGCTGATAACGGTGCCGTCCCGGGGGGCGGTGATATTTAAGTCCTGCAGCAGGGCCAGACTGGCTTTAAGAACTGCCCGGCTGCGGGCCGTTTCGGCTTGAGCACCGGCAACGGCTTCAGGCCGGGCCCCCGCTTGCAGGAGTTCCAGGCGGGCCTGGGCACTGGCCAGCAGCGCTTCTTTTTGCTGCAGGGCAAAGCTGGCCTGATCCAATTTTTCCTGGGGTAAGGCCCCGGCCCGGGTCAGGGCTTCACTGCGGGATAAGTCCAGGCGGGCCTGTTCCACGCCCAGCCCGGCGCTTTCCACCTGTATCCGGGCCTCCTTAAGTTCTTCCTCGCGGGCGCCCATTTGCAGATCCCGCAGCCGGGTTTCTGCTACCTGGACCCCCAGGGCATCTCTTTCCTTCTGTGCGACCAGGTCACTACGGCTGAGAACGGCGACCAGTTGCCCGGCTTTTACCTTCTGTCCTTCCTGCACCAGCACCTGGTCAATTAATCCGCTTATCTTGCTGCCCAGATCCACCGTGGTAGCCTCAATGGTGCCGGTCGCCTGAATCTGCTCTGGAGAGGAAGACCATAGTTGCTCTCGAAACAAGTAGAGGCCCAGGCCCATTAACAGAATTACTATCAAAGGAATGATGGCTTTGCTTTTCATCTCGCTCCCCTCCCACCAGGTAAACCGATACTACCAGAATAGTTTACCTGGGTATATTATATGACCGGGGGAATAAAATGACAAGTATTAAACCAATGCCAATCACTAAGGCTTAACTGTGCATATACCCCGGTCAGTAAATGAAGAATATAAAGAAGAGGGGTGCCGGCTGCAGCGCGACGGCACTGTCCATTTTGACCAGCGTAAAACCGGGCAGGAAGCCAACGGATAACCGGCATTGACCGTGGTGAGTCCAGGGAAAATTGCCGCCAACGTAATGCGCCGCCGGTATCAGGTGTGGCTTTGTTGTATACAAACGTATATTTATTGCCAATCGCCATGGCTTTTGCGATAATATAGTTTAATATTCTAATGTGGGCTGCCCGGCTACGGAAGAGTTGCTACATAAAAAAGGAGATGACCCCATGTCCAGTATAGCTTTTCAAAGAACCACCCAGCCTCAAGCCAAACCTGATCAGAATAATCTGGGATTTGGCAATTATTTTACCGATCATATGTTTATAATGGATTACACCGAAGGAAAAGGCTGGCACGACCCCAGAATTATTCCTTACGGCCCCCTGCAACTGGATCCATCAGTGATGGTACTCCATTATGGTCAAGCCACCTTTGAGGGGTTAAAGGCCTATAAAGCAAGAGACGGCCGCGTTCTGCTATTCCGTCCCTACGCTAATATGGAAAGGCTTAATGTTTCCAATGAACGGCTGTGTATTCCTAAGATCGATGTGGAATTTGGCGTGGAAGCCATCCGCACCCTGGTGAACCTGGAAAAAGAATGGATTCCGGAGGCAGAGGGAACCTCTTTATATATTCGGCCCTTTGTCATAGCTACAGATGCACATGTGGGCGTACACCCTGCCCATACTTACTATTTTATCATTATACTTTCTCCGGTAGGGGCCTATTACCCGGAAGGTATCAACCCGGTAAAGATCTACGTTGAAGACACCTACGTCCGGGCCGTCAAAGGCGGGATGGGTTATGTGAAAACCGCCGGCAATTATGCGGCCAGCTTGAAGGCGCAGGAAGAAGCCAATCAAAAAGGCTATACCCAGGTGCTGTGGTTGGACGGAGTGGAGAAAAAGTACGTGGAAGAAGTGGGAACCATGAATGTTTTCTTCAAGGTGGACGGGGAAGTCATCACCCCGGCGTTGGAGGGAAGCATTTTACCCGGTATCACCAGGAATTCTTCCATTCAACTTCTAAAACACTGGGGAGTTCCGGTCAGCGAACGTCGGATTAGTATTCAGGAGCTCTACGATGCTCATGCCGCCGGCAAGCTGGAGGAAGCTTTCGGCACTGGTACCGCAGCCGTCATCTCTCCCATCGGCGAGCTTAATTACCGCGGAGAAAGAATAACCATCAACAACGGAGAAACTGGTCCGATTGCGCACCGGCTTTACGACACTATCACCGGTATTCAGGGCGGGGAAAAGGAAGACCCCTTTAACTGGGCACTGGAAATCGGCCGAGTCTAAGGACGGCAACCCGGCTCGAAAAAGCCTCTGCTATTATTAGGCAGAGGCTTTTTGTCTTGGCCCCCGTTCATAATCCGGGACATCGCTGGCCATCCATGTTTAATCCCGGTGTTCTGTAACGGTTTTAGTGCCGGGCGGAGAACGCCGAACTACCGGATTTAATCCCTTTGGACACCAGCCAGCATATCATGACTGCCAGCACCAGACGAGCTATCTGAACGGGAATAGCTCGGGCACCGATGGCCAGCCATATGAGGGTATCCTCCACCAGAGAATGGCAAATAACCAGGAAAAGATTGATTAAATATATATCAGCAGGCCCCAGTTTTCCAGCTTTGGCACTGTCAATGATAATAGCTCCGCCATAGCCTATGCCCAGCAGCAGACCGGCCAGCAGGGGAAGATTCCCTTCCGGGTGGATGCCGGCCAATTTGGTGAGTGGAGTAAGCAATCCGGTGATTTTTTCAAGGATGTGGTAATGCTTAAGTACCTCGACTATAATCATCACGGTAATAAAAATGAGGGCCAGCTGACCCAGCAAACCAGCCGCACCTCGAAGCAGATTCACGATGATTTCTTGTACAGGCATCTATACCTCCTATAAAACCAGGTTGAAAAAAGCTGCCAATAAGAAGGCCATAACCACCCGGAATAGAACCAGCGACCAGGTGTTGCTGCCGGTCCGGCGGCTGATAGCTGCTTCTATAGGCAAATCATGAGCCATGAACATAAAGGCGGCGGCAATGGTCAGTTCCTTGACGCCAAAGCCCAGGGGAACCAGGGCAGCTATCCCGGCATAGGTACTGGCCAATGCGCCCAGAGCCAGTGGCAGCGCTGCTTCTCCGGGCAGGCCGATAATACCCATGACGGGTGCCAAATATACTGATAACCACCTGATGGCCGGGGTGTAGGTGAGCAAGGTTACCAGGATGTAGATGGGAAGTACCACCTTTACCCCCAGTTCCCATGTAAACCAAAGTCCTTTTTTTACCCCACCGGCAATTACACTTTCCATTGCATCATCTCCTAACAACAACATTTTTAGCTTGTCTAACCGCGCAGGGGTTTATAAGGGCGGCCTATTGTTTGGGCTGAAATCTGCCTTACCCCGGGGGATTCGTGGGGGTTACTCGGTGGGTTTATTAAGCAGAATATAGTTGGTGCTGGCCGAGGCGACCAGCTTGTTATCCCGATTATATGCCTGGGCAACCATGTTAATAATGGTTTTTCCCCGGGATTGCACCTGGGCCGCGATGATAAGCTCATCCCCGGAAAAAATGGGACGGTGAAAGGATAGCCCCATGTCCACTGCGGCAGATGCTGAGGTACCGCTGGCCAGTATGCACAAAGGGCCAAAAACATTATCAAAAGCAGCCATGATAAAGCCTCCCTGCATAGAGCCGGCCGGGTTCAGGTAGTGGTCCAGCACGGGCATGGCAATTCGTAATCCTTCTTCGGGACTGTAGCTCAGCAACCGAGCCTGCATTGACAAATAGCAGGGAGGGGGCGTTCCCAATTCCCCATCCATGTACCCATAACGCTTTGGTTGATTATCCATCTTCTCTCTCCTCCTGGGGCGCAGTTTTCCGAAACATAATTTCGGCCTGACCACCCCAAATTCCTTTAAAGGTATGGTTTCAAGGTTAATGGATATGGCGAAAACTAGCCGTATTAAAAATGTACCGGGAATATCAGAGCGGGTAGAAGATAAAAAAAGACCGGGTAATGCTACCCGGTCTCAGGCAAGAAGAAAATTATTCTACTTTTTTCAGCTCGGTAAACCACCGGGCATTGTGGTGGGCGGTTATTTCCGCGTCCACATAACCGTCAATCATCATAGAGGAAAACTCAACCCGGGACTTGGGATGAATGGCCGCCAGGAAGAAATGGCCGGCCACCAGTAGAATAAGGATGATGGCGGTCCAGAAATGTACGTCCCAGCAAAGGCCCAGGAACACAGCCGGCAGGCTGTGCCGCCATAGCCACATGGGAAAACCGGTCAGGATAATAAGCAGGCAACCGAAAATAATGAGCCACCCCAGTATTTTCTGGCCCGCATTGTACTTACCCTGCGGAGGTACCTCTTTAACCTTGAGGAAGGGCAGGTAGCCCCCCATCACTTTCAGCCAGGCGAAATCTTCCCGGGTAAAGGTGGAGATTTCGTCCATAAAGCGGCTGAAACGGTCATAGTTTAGCAGTATATAGAGCAGGGGGCCGACGGTAAAGATTACCCCGGTCCAGCGGTGTACCAGCGAAGCGCTGGCCGAGCCGCCGAACAGGTTGCTGATCCCAGCTATGTTCCAGTAAAAGCCGATGCCAGTGAGACCCAGGATCAAAAAAGCGACTAGATGCAGCCAGTGCATGCTGCGGGTTTGAGTGCCATGTTTTAAGACTTTTCCCTTAACTTCACTCATCTTCGAACCTCCCCTCAGGCTGCTTCATGCCCATCGGCATTTGGCGCAGGTTCGCCGTGCGGCTTTTTCAGTTCCTCGA
>CAZLYH010000053.1:0-13355 GCA_964563775.1 uncultured Syntrophomonadaceae bacterium
GGGGGTGAAACCCCAGATGGGCACCATGGGCTTCATCTACGAGCACTGCGATATTGTTGCGGTGAGCCAGTTCGATCAGCGTTTGGATATCAGATGTAAAACCATAGTAGGTAGGATGAATCAGAAAAACCGCCCGGGCGTCCGGATGCCGTGAAATGGCTGTTTCCAGGCTTTCTGGAGTAACACCCATGGCAATCCCCAGTTCCGAGTCAATCTCCGGGGGGATATACACCGGCACCGCCCCACTAAGAATAATGCCGCCAATGGTTGAACGGTGGGCGTTACGGGGCAGGATTATCTTGTCCCCGGGCTGGCAGGCGCTCATAATCATGGCCTGAACTCCAGAAGTAGTTCCATTTACCAGGAAGTAAGATTCCTGGGCAGCAAAGGCCTGGGCCAGCAATTGCTGGGCTTCCCGGATAACTCCACAGGGATGGTTGATATAATCCAAATCCTGCATGCCATTAAGGTCCATCTGCAGGGCAGTGGCACCGATATAATCGAGCATTTCGGGTATTCCCCGCCCCTGGCGGTGTCCAGGAACATGAAAGGGGGTTACCCCATCGTTGATATAACGCCTAACCGCATCGAAAAGAGGGGTAGCATACTGATTCACCAGGACAGAAGACTCCTTCCCTCGGTTTAGGGCAGGCAGGTTTCAGTTTTCCTGCCCCTCTATCCTATGAAAAGGCCTTACCTTCTGTGCACACTCGTAGCTGTTTCGCGGCCTTATCAACCTTCTTCCCGCGGGGGAGGTGGGGCAGGCATAGGGGCGCCTCTTTCGATTACGGCGGGCATGGGAAAGTAATTGCTGTTCCCCAATTGTCTGGTCAGGGTGGTTCCGTTATCCAGTTTTATGCTTATCCAGGAGCGAATCAGAGCACCGTCCATGCCCTTTAGAACTACTTTTTCCCCCCCCCGAGGTAATCCCTGATTATATCGGTAGACATTTTCCGCTTTTCTGATCTGGATAACCCGGTGATGCCAGGTAATGCGGGGGGGAGACTTGCAGCCGTAAAAACCTATATAGAGCTGGTTGTTGACCCCCTGTGCCCAGATGAGGATGGGAAAGGGGGTATTGTTTTGAAATTTGAAATCCTTCATACCATAAGAGACAGTGGCATCCTGGCCGTAGGGGACGTAGGGAACTGGCATGCTGTGCGCATGGCGTTCCACTACCGGAAGGTTGCACAAGATTACCACGTTGTACAAGGTGGAGGCCACCTTGCATACGCCCCCCCCGGTGGTGGTGGTCAACTGGGAACCTATATAGGTGGGACCCTCTTTAAAGCCTCTCCAGGCGTTGTAAGGACCCAGGGTTTGGTTCTGGGAAAAGATCTGACCGGGTAAGATCGTGGTCCCGGCCAGCAGCCTGGCCGCCAGGTGCACGTTATATTCTTCCCCCGGCAGGGGATCGGGCAGGACAGTGCGGTAAGCGGCCATTAACGTGGGGGTAGGATTTTTTCGCAGGGTCTCCTGAAAAACCCGGCTCTTTTCCCAGGGGACTTTGTCTACTGCCCCACTATCTACGCTAATGTTTTTAGCCAGAAGCTGGTAAGGTGAAGGGTGGTCGGTATCGGTTACACTCCTTACCGTTAAATCCCGGCGTTTGGCTTCGTCGGGAGCATGTCTGGTCAGGTAGGGTAATAGTATAGTAAAAGAAATAAGGACTACCAGCAGCAGAAGGATTTTTCTAGTCAATCAGTCATCGTCCATCCTTGTTTAAAATTATCAGGGTTAGGCAACATCCTGCACTATTATTATTCGCATCCTTCCTGATTTTAATGTTCTATTTCTTACCAGGGCTTTTTTCAAAAACCCAAAAAATAATGTTGCCTTAAATTCACTGCCAAGAAAAATGCCCAGCAATATAGGACGCTTGCGAAAAACCATGGGAGAAATTTTTGAATAACGAAACGATGAAAGAGGATTGCTCTACGGCCGGGGGAGAGAATTAAATTGATGGTTATCTGGCTGGCTATATTTGGCATGATTTGCTGGGGGGTGGCCCCCATTTTTGCCAAGATTGGGCTGAAAAATGTAAATCCCATGGCAGCCCTGGCGCTGCGTACCATGGTCGCGGCAGGTCTGGTCAGTAGCTGGATTTGGATAAGCGGTAGTTTTGAACAGGTAAAAGGGATCCCCCTAAACGCCTGGTTCCTTCTGGGCATGGAGGCTATTCTTGCTACCCTCATCGGGGACCTGGCCTATTATGCTGCCATAAAAAAGGGGAATGTATCCGTGGTAACGGTCATTATGGCCAGCTCACCCTTGGTCACCATGCTTTGTGCCACTTTGTTTTTGGGTGAGCATATCACCAATTACCAGATTGTCGGGGCCACGTTTATCATTCTGGGTATCATTCTAATGGTTTAAGAGGGCCGGCGGTATCCAGGATATAGTTTGCGCATAAAATAGTCCTGGCCGGCAAAACTAATTTGCACCAACTGGTCGCTGCTGACCAGCTCTTCTATCACATCCCACCCTTGCCCGGTTTTTTGCAGTATGCCTTGTACCGCATCCCGGCGCAGAGGATGAACGGCACTAATACTCAAAATGTCCTTTTTGGCATCACCACTGCTGCTGAAAGCGTTGCCTTCATATCCCAGCAGCAATTCCACCCGGGAAAGATGGCTGCTGAAAATCTGATAAGCCAGGTGAATAGCGTCTTCTTGCGGGGCCTTGGCCCAGGCTTCTGCCGGAGGACGGGTGGGTATGGAAATATAGGCTGGGTTTGGCTTTACCTTGGCCAGGAAGTGGGCGGTAGCTTCCAGGGTCTCTGGTTGATCATTTAGGCCTTGCACCAGCATGGTTTCTGTCACCAGTTGCCCGGTAAACTCCCGGGAAAAGGTCACAATGCTTTCCAGAATATGATCCAGGGAAAGCGAACGAAGCGGACGGTCCACCTTTCGCCAGGCTGATTCCTCTGTACTATCTACCTTTAAAGATACCCAATCCGCTCCGGCCAGTTCCTGCCGGACATCTTTATTATCCAGCAGAGTGCAGTTGGTGATTACCGCAATCTTTATTCCCAGGGGGCGCAGGAGTTCTATTTCCCTGCCCAGGTTGATGTCCAAAGTAGGTTCTCCGTCGGGGACGAAACTTAGATAATCGATTGACTCCCCTGTTTCCAGGACCTGTTTTACCCGGGCACTTACTTCCGCTACCAGCTCTTCCGGATCGTAGAAAGCCTGGCGGTCAAGCTGCATACGGCTGGAGCGCCCCTGCTGGCAGTAGGTACAAGTATAGGAACAGATTTTGGCGGGGATATTGTTAATCCCCAGGCTGCGCCCCAGGCGCCGCGAGGGAATAGGACCAAAGGCTAACATATAAACCACTCCTTAAATGGCATTAATGAAAGGGGACAGAAGCAGCAAAAGGGAGTTTGCCCTGATTGCATTCTTGACGCTGACAAACGCTGACAAACGCTGACAAACGCTGGATAAGTGAGGATGAAGAAGTCCTTGATGGTTTGTCACCACCCCGCGTATACCCTATCTGTCCCTGGCTGCCAGCAATATGTTTTAGTAACACCAATACTTTTTGATTGGCTGCGCTCAATTTATTATACCCTTTTCCGCCCGTATGCAGGCGGATGGGCAGAACAGATTAGAGCCATATTATGGTCAAATTGACCAGGTGATGGTAATCTATTACTATCCGGGTCGCCGAGGAATAGATTTCCCGAAAGAAGCAGCAGGGGAGAGAAGAGAATGACTATTACCGCACTTTTTATTCTGGCCTTTGGGGTAGGCCTTTCCGGGGCACTGGCTCCCGGACCCTTGCTTACCGTCTGTATAGCGGAGAGCTCCCGGCGGGGTTTTGTGACCGGGCCACTACTGGTTTTGGGGCATGGCATTCTGGAAATGGCCCTGATCCTGGCCCTGCTCCTGTTGGCGGGCTTATCCGCTTTTATTCAACTGGATGCGGTGAAGATGGTTATCTTCCTCCTGGGGGGAGCTTTTTTGGTTTACCTGGGACAGGATATGGTTCGTTCCCCGGATATGGCAGGATTCAGTCCTTCGTCCACAGAAGCAGCTCCCCGGCGAGGTTTGCACCCGGTGCTCGCTGGCGTGGTGGTGAGCCTTTCCAATCCCTACTGGTCCCTTTGGTGGGCTACCGTGGGACTGTCCTTTCTGGTGAAGGCAATAGAGAGTGGAGCGATAGGAGTGGCAGCCTTTTTCAGCGGGCATATCCTGGCTGATCTGGGTTGGTACTCGCTGGTGGCTGCTGCCGTAGTGGCGGGGAGAAATGTCATGCGGGGAGAAATCTTCCGGCTCATCTTTATCCTGTGCGGGGTGTTTTTATTGGGCCTGGGGGCCTTTTTCCTCTACCAGGGCGTGCAGCTGGTGGCCCGCCTATGAACCTTTTATTCCGGGTGAGCAGCCTCCAGTAACTTTTTCAGCAGCCAGGCTTCCTGCTGGAGACGGGGAAGGTCGGTCCAATCACTTTCCGGGTGTTGATCAATGGTGATGTCCTCCACGATCTGTGCCGGCCGGCCGGACAGAAGCAGAATCCGTGTGGCCAGGAACAAGGCTTCCTTCAGGTCATGGGTTACGGAGACAATGGTAAAACGCTTTCGCTCCCACTGTTGCAAGAGGTCCTGCATAATGCGCATTCTGACCGGCAAATCCAGGGAGCTGAAGGCTTCATCCATGATAAGCAGGTCGGGTTCTACCGCCAGGGCCCGGGCCAGGTTGACCCGCTGCTGCATTCCCCCGCTCAGCTGGGCTGGATAATAGTCCGCAAAGCCTTCCAGGCGAAGCTGGGTCAAAATAGTTTCCACCTCAGCCCGAGGGTTGACAAAGAGCAGGTTATCCCGGACCGACCTCCAGGGTATCAAACGGGGTTCCTGGAAAACAAAGGCGATTTTATCCGTACCCACCTCTACTTTACCGCTGTCAGGAGACTCCAGACCGGCAATTATACGCAGGAAGGTAGTCTTGCCGGCACCAGAGGGGCCCAGCAAGACTACCCGCGCACCGTTCTCCACCTGCATATGCCAGTCTTTAATAACCTCCAGGCCGGCGAAGGCTTTATTAAGATGGGTGACGTTTAGACAGGCTGCCACTTCTTCGCCGTCCTTTCCAGCCATCGTTTGATTCCCCGCTCGGTGGCGATGCCCAACGTAACCGCCAGCAGGGTAAAGGCATAAACCCGGGGGATGTCAAAATCAAAGCGGGCCGAGAGTATTTCCACACCCAGGCCACTGTTCCCACACAGGTATTCCGCCACCAGAATGACCTTCCAGGCCTGGCCGATACTCACATCCACCACTGCAAACATAAAAGGGACCAGGGCGCCCAGGTAAATGTCCTTCACCACCTGTCGGCGGGGTACCCGGTAAACGCGCGCCACCTCCAGCAGCTTGCGGTCCAGATTTTTGACCCCGGAAACCGTAGTCAGAAGCGCAATGGGCAGCAGGGACATGAAAGCGATAAAGACAGGTCCCCGCCAGCCGATCCCCCAGGCAAAGATAACCAGGGAAAGCCAGGATACCACGGGGACCGCCTGAATAACCATAACCAGCGGGCGCATCATTTCATACAGAGCCGGTGACATTCCCAGGCCAATGCCCAGGAAGATCCCCAGGGCCAGAACCAGAGCCAGGGCCAGGAATACCTTCCAAATGGTTTGCAATGCAGCCAAGCCGGTCAAGGGGTCGCGCAGCAACTCCCCCACGACCTGGAGAACCTGATAGGGTGGGGGAAGAATAACACTGGTTTGCAGCAGCGTGGCCGCCAGCTGCCAGATCAGGAAGAAAAGGAACACGCCCCCCAGAAACCGCCCCAGCGATTTCATTGGTTATAAAACTCCGCTCCAGGTAGTTCTTTTAAGCCTTCCGGATAGAGCTGTTTCATCTTAACCAGGTAAGCTTCTACTTCACCGCTGCACTCACTGGCCGGAATATAAACAAAGTCCATGCGTGGGTAAGCTTGCTTGATAACCGCAGCGGGCATGCTTAAAATCTCCTGGCTGAGAGTGATGGCCTCATCCAGATTATTACCTGACCAGGCGGTTGAAGCCGCCAGGGCTGTAGCCACCTGCTCTGTTTCGCGGGGGTGAGCAGACAGAAAGTCCTTTTTTACGAACAGGCCGGCAACGGGCAAGCGTTCTTCCCCACCGGTGGCTTCGGCCCAGCTTTGCTGAAGATCAGCAATAATACGCCCGCCATCCCCTTGGAGAGTCACACTGACAAATGGCTCCGGCAAAGCGGCGTATTGTGCCTTGCCGCTCTTTACCAGGGCGACGATATCCTGCGGAGGAGCGTAAACCAATTTAACATCCTGCCCCGGCACAAGTCCCTTCTTCTCCAGGATGGCCCGCATAAGCAAGTCAACCGTACTTCCTTTACCTACCGCTGTATATACCTGCTGTCCGCGCAGAGATGCCCAACCCGGGAAAGGTGCGTTCTGTCCGGCTACCAGGTAGAAAGACTTCCATTCATGTACCCCCAGCAACGCAAGCGGTACCTGCGGATGGAGATTGGCAGCCATGGTAATGGGAAGAACGGCAAACTCGGCCCGGTTGGAGGCCAGCATGGCCGTGGCTTCATCGGGCGTCTTCCAGTAGTGGACTTTGACATCTATTCCCTTGGTGTCCACCTTGCCATGGCTTATTCCTGCCAGCGGAAGCACTGTCGGCCCACTGGGATTCAACAGAGTCACACCGCTTATGGCAGGTGAATTGGGTATATGACCATTGTTCTTCTGAGCCTCCCGGTTAGTAAAAATGAAGACTGCACCCAGAGCCAAAAGCACTGCCAGCAAACCTACCAGCCACTTTTTCATCATTGCCCCTCCTTGATTCACTTAATAATTACAGTACCATTATAAACTGCCGGGGAGCCAGGATAAAATAAATCCCCCAGTCAATACATTGGTCGGGGAGCAGGAAAGCAGTCATTGATACCGAAATTACCCAGATAGGCAAAAAACCAAGCCAGGGCTTGCGGCTACGAAATACCCGAAGAGGGGGATTAGCAAATGGCTTCGTTCTGGGACCTGAAACAAATCAAGCGCCGCCGTGAAATCGTGCGCATTTTTATGAAACATGGTCTGGGCTACCTGTTTAAAAAGTGGGGTCTGGGAGGGCCTTTTTCCCGTCGGCGTACCGCGGTTAACATCCAGGCAGAGTCGGGGCAGATGCTGGCTGTGAACCTGCGCACTGCCTTGGTCGAACTGGGGCCGACCTTTGTAAAGCTGGGTCAGGTCTTAAGCACACGCCCCGATATTCTGCCTCCGGTGTTTATTGAAGAGTTGGAAAAGCTCCAGGACAAAGTGGAACCTATTTCTTATGCTTTGATCCGCGAGCAGATTAAAAAAGAGTTGGGAGATCCCGAGGAAATATTTGCCGAGTTCAATCCGGAACCGCTGGCAGCAGCCTCCATCGGCCAGGTGCATCTGGCCCGGCTCAAGACGGGAGAACAGGTGATTGTCAAGGTACAACGTCCAGGCATCGAAGAGAAAGTGCGCAGTGACCTGGTCATTATTCAGGGACTGGCCCGGATGGCCGAACGCCGCTCCGGTGATGCGCGTCGCCTGGGTATGGCGGCCATGGTAGAGGAATATGGCAAGGCTTTGCTGCGGGAACTGGATTACGCCCGGGAGTCCCGTAATACGGAACGGGTATATAAAAACTTTGAGAAGGATCGACGGGTAAGAATTCCCATGGTCTACCAGGAATACACTACCCCCCGGGTCCTCACCGAAGAGTACATAGAAGGGGTCAAACTGAGCAACGTGGAGGAAATTGAAAAGCGGGGCTGGGATCGGGGGAAGATTTCCCGCCTGGGGACGGAGGCTTTTTTGACCCAGATTTTTATTCATGGTTTTTTTCAGGCTGATCCCCATCCGGGAAACATTCTGGTGGTAGAAGAAAACACCATCGCCTTCATTGATTTCGGCGAGATTGGTTCCCTGACCGAAAACCGTCTGGTTTCTCTGGGGGAATTACTCATCGCTATTTATCGCCATGACCTTTACCGGGCCATTTCCGTCCTGCAGGAAATGGGCATTGCCAGTGAGTCCAGCCACGGCAATGAGGACTTCTATGAGGACTTTGCTGATCTTATCAATAATATCTCATCTACCAATATCGGTAATCTGGATATGAAACGTCTTCGCCAGGAGGTTATGGAACTGGCCTACCATTACAGTTTGAACATGCCAGCCTACCTGACCAGCCTGATGAAGGCCTTGATTACCGTGGAAGGAGTAGGCAAGAAACTGGACCCCAGCTTTAATTTCACCGAAGTAATGAAGCCCCTCGCTACCCAGCTGTACCGGGAAAGGCTTCAGCCGGGCAATGTCTATAAATTCTTGCGCAGCAAATATTTTCGGGAGCTGCGGCCATTGTCAGGGATTCCTGGTCACCTGAACACGGTTTTGCGTGATACCGGCCAGGGCAAACTGTCTTTAAATCTGCACATTGAATTTACCCCCCGGGCCAACCGGAAACTCACTCAACTGGTCAACCGGCTCAGTCTCAGCCTGGTCATTACCGGTACTTTGATTGGGTCATCATTGATTATTCAGACTAATCACACCCCGGGGGTGGAGCGTTACGCTTACCTGGGAGTAGCCGGGTTTGCGGTTGCCCTGGTCAGTTTGGCTGTTTTTTTCTTCGGTTCCTTTCGTTCATGAGCAGGAAGGAATTAATGACTTCAAGGATCTTTCTCAATCAAACTTACTTTACCACAAATAAAAAAGCCCCGTACGGGGCTTTTTCAATAAATGAAAACATGCCAAAAAGGTTAAGTGCGCCACCGCAGCCCCGCTTCCTGGGCAATATATTCCCGGATAAAGATCTCCCCGTTTTCCAGATAAGCGATTTCCGGGTGGGGTCGTTTGCCTTCGTCACCGGAAGAGCGAGAAATGCGGTTGCCAATTCTTATCTGAGTGGGGGTAAGGTTGAGCGCAAAGACAATCCGGCTTTCATCGCCATAACAGCCGGCATGGGCGATTCCCCCCAGTTTTCCCAGGACGATTATATCTTCGGCAGCAGTAATTTCGGCGCTTTCGTGTACATCACCCCAGACCACTGCGGTTCCTTCCGAATGCAACCTTTGCCCACTGCGCAAGTTACGGAAGAGAAAAGTGTCCGGGCTGGCTGACGATGGTGCCGATTCCGGGGCAGTCATCGGGGGAGAAGCACCTTCTTCCGGTTCTCTGCTGGCAAGTCTAGGGGCAGGCAACCCGGTGTTATTCATAATCATACCGTAGTCCAGGCACAGGCGCTGCAATGCAGCTATATCTTCGTGCTGCAGCCCGGCCAGACCCTCCCCCTGGAAAATGACCTTCGAGCCGCGGAATAGCTGGGGATTGCTAGCAAGCTTATCCTGTAGATAAGTAAGGTAGTCCGGCAGGCTTCCTCCATCAAATACCAATACCAGACTATCGTTTAAACCTTTAATTCTAAGCATGAACGAGCTACCTTCCTTTTAGGCGGATACTAATATCCAGAGCCGTATGACGGCCTTCACTGATAAACTTTACTTCGGGCTTACCGTCTATATCCAAATGCCGGGCAATGACTTCGATAATTTCCTCCTGGAGGATTTCCATAAGCTGAGGGGAAGATCCTAAACGGTCATGGGTAAGTACCAACCGCAAGCGGCTGTTGGCCTGTTCCCGGCTGGATGCCTCGTCACCGGAAAATAACTTTTTCAAAAAGTCCAGCAATGTCTAACCCCCTTACCTTGAAGAGAAAAGCCGGTTTTTCAGCTTATCCCAGAAATTTTCATCTTCAAAAGTGAGAAACTCGACTTCCTCCCCGGTGACACGGCGGGAAATGTTGTTAAAGGCGGTTGCTGCCAAGGAATGCTCGCTCAAGACAATCGGTTCGCCTTTATTGGTTGAGATAACCACATTCTTGTCTTCGGGGACCACACCGATGAGCTCAATGCAAAGGTGTTCCAGGAGGTCCTCGATACTAAGCATGTCGCCTTTTTTCACCATATCCGGGCGAATACGATTGACTACCAACTGGATGTCTTTAAAATTGGCCGACTCCAGCATGCCTATAATACGGTCGGCGTCTCTTACTGCGGATACTTCCGGGTTGGTAATCACAATGGCCCGGTCAGCAGCCGCAATGGCATTACGAAAACCCTGTTCAATTCCTGCTGGGCAATCAATAAATATGTAGTCAAAGTCCGGGCGCAGCTGACGACAAATTTCCTGAACCTGTTCCGGTTTAATGTCATCCTTGTTTCTGGTTTGGGCAGCGGGGAGCATATACAGTTCGGGAAAGCGCTTATCTTTGACCAATGCCTGCTTCAAAGTACATTCGCCTTCGATGACCTGGATGATGTCATAGATGACCCGGTTCTCCAGACCCAGTATCAGATCCAGTTTCTTTAAGCCGATATCCAGGTCCATAACCACCACCTTATGACCCATTCGTGCCAGCGAGGTGCTGACGTTGGCAACGGTAGTGGTTTTTCCCACTCCTCCTTTTCCGGAGGTAACAACAATGACCTGACCCTGTGATGCGTTTTCTCCCATCCAAAACGGCCCTCCTTGAAGGTTTATCCGAATATTACCATTACGGGTGCCGGCTGACTAAGTGAATCGTGATAAGGAAGAGGCCATACCTTCAACTGAAATGCATGCCGAAAGAAAAGCCTCGAAATCCCTTTAGACAAAAGCAGACACCTATTTCATTTTAAATCATCTGGGCGGGTGAATAAACTGCTATTTATGGAAAACAATGAACAATGACCGAAATCATCAGGAAAATAGTCATTTTGGCACGCCGTAAATCGAATCGTAAGAGCGGCAAATCCCAGAAAAGTACATGAGCCCGGAACGGGCTCATGCGGAGAGGGAATGTGATGGAATTTTATGATTTATAATTGGGGGGTGAAGGTTTAATTACATATTACATTATTCGACTCTATTTGACAAGTATTTTAATTAAAAAGATTATTTCGCATAACCAAGCCTGACATGGCATTACCCCAGAAAAGTACATGAGCCCGGAACGGGCTCATGTGGAGAGGGAATGTGATGGAATTTTATGATTTATAATTGGGGGGTGAAGGTTACTTATATACTACATAATTCGACTTAGTTTGACAAGAACTTTCTCCATAAATATTTTTTATCGCCGCCGATTTACACTAAATGAGCGTTGGCCAGTCTCCGCAAACGGGTGTTTCCTTGCAAAATCAGCACTTCGACATCGGTAAAAGCCTTGTTAATATCCTGGCTTGGGTACAAACGGGAGAGACGCTCACACATATCAGCCAGATTCTGGCGCAGCTCAATGCAAAGCAGATAGAGCTCGGCCGGGTTGCCAATGTCGAAAAAGCGATGAGCGGTCCCAGGGGTGTTTTTGGCGATAGTCAACAAGCTGTCCAATTCCCGGTAGAAGTTCTCCAGGTTGTGGATGATAACCGAGTAGGGTTCTTCAAGCTGGCTTTTTACTTCGTCCGTTTCCATCAGCAATCCTCCCGAGTCATAAAACCGGGTCAGTTCGGCGTTAAGGGCGTAAAGAAAATGCTTGTTCATAATCTCCAGTTCCTGGGTTTGCTCTTGAGAAAACTGTTCAAGTACCTCCTGGCAAACCGGATCCTGACAGGACTTAAGCAGGTCGGAATAGACCTCTTGCAAGCTGCTGCATACTTTCATGGCCAACTGATAAGCGCCACTGGCAGAGAGGGGACAAGCTACGGATTCCCGAGCAGACTCTTTTTTGGTTGACGGTGCGAAGTTTACGGCCATGCAGGATTCCCCCTAACATGATTTATTCCTTAATGAGATTGTACTTGCTTTCACAAAGTTCGACAACTGTCATAATTTGTCGAGATAAGCCGGAAATAAGAGAATGGCATCGAAAATATGAGCAGGACAGTGAATTTGGCTATTACTTGCATGCGGGAATAAAAGTAGATAGAGTATAGAGAAAGGTCACCATCTGGTAAAGCCTTATAAATAATTCTGCTGGTGGCCGGCCAGACTAGCCTGACCGGCTTAAAAGGGAAAACGGTGCAAATCCGTTGCAGTACCCCTTACTGTAATAGCGACGAAATCTGCGTTAAACCACTGGGGGAGCCGGGAAGGTGCAGAAAGTAGGATGAACTTCAGCCAGGAGACCTGCCAGCAGAAAATAGGCGCATAGCCTCTGGGGATTAAGAGGTTAGGCAGTGGAACTATTGAGCCGCTCCGGTCATGGACCCTGGCTAATCCCTTCTTGGTTTTTCCCCTTGCTATTTTATAAAAATTGCCTTGAATGGATGGAGGAATTTAAAGTGCGCTCCAATAAAACCTGGTGGGCATTACTTCTGCTTGGACTGTTGGTCTTTATGGCGGGATGCGGGCAAATTCAAACCCCGCCGGGGGAGAGAGCGGGGTCGAGCAAATCGCTGCAGCAGCCTGCGCAGCAGTCGCTTCCCTCAGAGCAGGCCAGAAACCTGGAATCCGGGCAAAAACCTCCCGACCCGAAAGCTGCAACTTCGCCAGCAGAAAACCAGCCGACGAACAGCTCTGATTCATCTGGCAACGGAAAACTGCCAGAGGTGAGATTGGTGGTAAGCCGGGATTACGGTAAAACCGTCATCGTGGATAAAAGTGTTGCCATTGCTTCCAGAGAAGATAGTGTCCTGGACTTAACCGCCCGCACTCTTCCAGTCGCGACCGCCTATGGAGGAGGATATGTCCAGTCAATTGCGGGGGTTTCTTCGGCTACGAGCGGGAAGGGGATTTCCCAGCAGCGACAGGACTGGTTTTTTTACCTGAATGGCACTCTCCCCGCCCGGGGATCCGGGGACGTAAAACCAGGAGCGGGTGATGTAATATGGTGGGATTATCACCCCTGGGGAAGCGGCTTTAATTCCACCATGCTGGGAGCTTTTCCCCGGCCCTTCCATAATGGTGCCTTGCTTCTTTATACTCCCGGGACCGGCGAGGAGGCTGCCACCTTGGCCGGGGTCCTGCAACAAAAAGGGGGTCAGGCAAACCTGCAAGTTTTGGACCAGTCCCGCAAAGCAAAACCGGGTCAGCCCGCTATCGTAATCGGTCTGTGGCAAGAGCTGCAAGAGGTTCCCTTCATTCGTGACCTGGTGGAGAACCGGCAGCGAACCGGATTATTTTGCCTTCCTTCCGGGTCAGGGTTCCAGGCTCTTGACTCCCGTTACCAACCGGTGGGACCAGTACTGAAAAATGGAGCGGCCTGTATCCTGCCCGTGGGTGCGGGTCTCAGGGACAACCAGCCTCTGCTTCTGGTTATAGGCGAAGACAATCAGGGGCTGCAGCAGGCGGTAGACTTTCTGGGCGGAAAAGATATCCCCCCAAGTTATGCCTGGGGGGTGTTACTGGATGGCACTCATACCTGTTCATTGCCCGGACAGT
>CAZLYH010000054.1:0-13062 GCA_964563775.1 uncultured Syntrophomonadaceae bacterium
AGAAAATCTTCCTCTCCATCCAGGGCATGGGTCAAAACCGGCCGGCGGACTTCTCCGCACTGCGGGCAACGGGCTTCCTTTTCCCCCAACCGTCCCAGCAACTGGATGAGTTTTTCCTCGCTCTGGCAATGTTCACAGTGGAGAGCCACCACCAGTTCCCGATGCAGCTCGATCAGGCTTCCCGCACCGAGATGGTCCTGGGCCAGGGCCAGCATTTCAGCAGCGGTGGTATTACTGACCCGGCGTTGCATTGCCACTACCGGTTCAAAACATTCATGGGACGGGCAAAACTCTTTCCGTGCGTACTCAACCACATAAGAATCATGAGTCAGCCCGTTGAAAAAGAACCCCTTCCCGGCCAGGGTGGGCAAATCGGGACGATTATGCAGTATTTTTACCGCCTCCTGCACCTGGATGCCGGCAATCACGGCGGCGGTGGTGGGGGTGGTAGGGACCTTGCCGGCCAGCATTTCCTGCCGGGACAATAGTGCACAGGAACGCCGCATATGTAAAAGCCGATAGTCCTGTTCAGTCATGGTACACTCATAGCAGGCGCTGTGGGGAGGCCAGAAAACCCGGGCGACACCAAAGAGAACTTCGATGGCCCCGTCCACCCAGGGTACATTCACCCGCCAACAGGCCTGGTTGATGGCCAGGCGGGCCTCACGGTTGTCCAGCCCGCCGATGACTACATCCATGCGGCGAAAAAGACCCAGCCCGATATCCCAGGCCACATTCCCGTTCAGCCAGTATACCCGGCAGTCCGGGTTTATCTCCGCAACTGCCCGGGCAGCAACTTCCGCCTTTATTGCTCCTTCATTACGGGGACGATAGAGTACCGACCGCGATAGATTGGAATTTTCAATGACATCAAAATCAACCACATAGATATGACCCACGCCCAGCAAGGCCAGGTTTTTTAAAATCTCGTTTCCCAGCGCGCCGGCGCCCACCACCATTACCCGTGCCCCGGCCAGTCGCTCCTGATCCCACCAGGGTATGAGGCGCAAGCGGCTGTAGCGGTCATTGTCATCCTGCAAGGCCTCTTCCAGGTCCAGCACCGGCTGCTCGGGATGCGGATGAGTGCTTACCCTCTCTATATCCACGCGGCTGTCCCCTGCCCTCGCCATCTCAGCGCCTTTCTCCAGCGGTAATTTCCGGCTGCAACCGTAAGACATCCCCGTCCTGTACACTGGCCTGGTTGAGGGTCTGCTCGTCGGTCAACTGCCGCCCCGATGCCTTGTGGACAAACTTGTAACTCATCGGCTGCCCGTCCGGCCCGGTAGCAGGCAGTTCCATCATCTGAATGAGCTTGGCAATAATCCGGCGCACCGGAGCATCATCCGGAAGTACCGCCTTCTGTTCCTTGTTCCCGGTCACATCAATGATGGTTACATTGATCTTGGCCATCCTCGTCCTCCCCTTTGCCCTGTGTATTACTTTGCAAATCTATCTCAACATCCCCCAGGTCCTCATAAGGAGCAGTCTGGGAACGGGCAAACAGGACAATTTCGGGGTCCCTGCAGCGTGCATTCCGGCGCCTGATTAGCAAAACCGCCCCGGCCAGCCCCACCAGAAACAGGACCCCGGCCACTACCCAAGCTACTGTAACGCCTTTTTCTTCTTCATCCGGTTCTTCGCCAGCACCCATATTCACCCGTTCTTCCGGAGACAACTCCCCCTGCGCGGAATACTCTACACCGGTGGACTCCAGAAAACCCACCAGACTGGCGGCGGGAATGGCAAAGCCGATCCCTTCCGCCTGGTTCATTTTCATGGAATTTATCCCCACCACCCGGCCAGCGCTGTCCAGCAAGGGTCCCCCGCTGTTTCCGGAGTTAATAGCCATATTGGTCTGGATAAGCACCTTGCCCATTATTACCCGTTTGGGGTTGGCTATAATCCCCTCGCTGAGGCTGAAATCCATTCCCATGGGGGCACCCACAGCGTACACTTGATGACCAGGCTTTAACGGCTCCACTGAAACAATAACCGCCGGCAGATGAGAGGTCTCTATCTTGATTAGCGCCAGATCCATGCGGTTACTTATTTTTATGATTTGCGCCGCAAACTCTTGCCCGTTGGCAAACTTTACTTTAAGCCGCTTGCCGCGACCTACCACATGGGCACAGGTCACAATGAAGCCCTCCGGGTTTATTACAAAGCCGCTTCCTATCCCCAGAGGAGTAAAAACACTAACGGTGGCCGGACTAACCTCCTCAAACACCCGGGAGGCATCTTGCGCCAAACTGGAGGATGGCTGCATTGCCATTCCCAACAATAAACCACTCATAAGCAGAAGGATTAGGCCTGCCTTGCTTGGATCACTTTTCATCCCCGGCCTCCTTGCTGGTGCTCAAAAAGTCACGGGTATCCAGGGGAAAACCATCCACACGGGGCGCTGCCCATTGAGCGGCCTCAAGGTCCAAGGTCTCCGTCTCCGCCGGTGTCCACCCGTCTAGACACGCCATTTTTATCATAGGAGAAAATCCATCCCATCTCCTCTTCCGCCAATCAAACCATAAATACAGGCAAAAACTATAATAATAGTTATTTTTTGATTTCTTTTCTTATTAGCAGATTCCTCCCCCGGCTTTCCCTATTTTTTATGATTCTTCCAGCAAACTCCGACGATTTTTGCAGAATAACCTCGAAACCGACTTTTTGCCGGTATTTTCCCTAAAAAACTGGTGCTAAAGGTACCAGGGACGCAGATAACACGAATTTTGAATGGATTATCACCCCTGGTCAACGGAGGGAGTTTTTGCTGGCAACTCGAGGTATGATCAATACAAGCGGGAAAGGGAGGATACTTTAGGGTGTCACCCCCCCGCCCCCCTGGCACGCTCAGGTGACTGTAGGGCTTGTCCTGGAAATGGAAGTTGTGATACCATGTTGCAAACGGATGTTCGTAAAGATTGTAGAGGAGACTGACTCGTTGGACAGGGCTAAAAATATTGTCAAGCAGGTATTTGGCTACCACCAGTTTAAACCCGGCCAGGAAGAAATTATCGGCAGTATAGTGGCCGGGCAGGACACGGTAGGAATTATGCCCACCGGGGCGGGCAAGTCCCTTTGCTATCAGGTGCCCGCTCTAATGGGACCAGGCCTGAGCCTGGTTATTTCTCCGCTCATTGCTCTTATGAAAGACCAGGTTGACGCCTTAAACGAGGTGGGGGTAGCTGCCGTCACCATCAGCAGCGCCCTGGAAGCCGGGGAAGTGCGCAGACGGCTGAACCAAGCCGCGGCAGGCCGTTACCGGCTCCTTTACGTTGCCCCGGAAAGATTGCAGTCCCCTGCATTTACGGAGATATTGCATAAACTCCCCCTCTATCTGCTGGTAGTGGATGAGGCCCACTGCGTATCCCAGTGGGGCCACGACTTTCGCCCCAGTTACCTGGCCATCGCCCCCTGGGTTGAAGAGTTGCCCCAGCGCCCACTGCTGGCTGCCTTCACCGCCACTGCCACCCCGGCAGTTAAGGAAGATATCATTAATATGCTGGGGTTACGAAACCCGGCCGTCTTTTTGACCGGGTTTGACCGGCCCAATCTGTACTATTCCGTCGTTAAAGGAACCAACCGCTCCCGTTATATAGCCAGGTATATCGAAAAGCACCCGACCGAATCCGGCATTATCTACGCCGCCACCCGCAAAGAAGTCGATAATCTCTATGAACAGCTTAAAAGCAAGCGGGTTAGTGTGGAACGCTACCATGCCGGCCTGAGTGGGGAGGAAAGGTGCCTGGCCCAGGAAGCCTTTATTCGTGATGAAACCCAGGTCATGGTGGCCACCAATGCCTTCGGCCTGGGTATAGACAAATCCAATATCCGCTATGTGATTCACCACAACATGCCCCGCCACCTGGAAGCCTACTACCAGGAAGCCGGACGGGCAGGTCGGGACGGCCTGCCCGCGGAATGTACCCTGCTCTACCAGGCCGCCGACATTCAAATCCAGAAATACCTCATTGAGCACAGCGAGCTCTCCCCCCGGCACAAGCGCAGTGAATACCTGAAGCTGCACGACATGATCGATTATTGCCATACCTCCGGATGCCTGCGTCGGTACATTCTGAGCTACTTCGGGGAAAAGGGAACCAGCCAACGCTGCGAAAACTGCGCCAATTGCCTGGAAAGGGAAATCCGCAACATTACTGTGGAAGCACAGAAAATCATGTCCTGCGTCTACCGTATGCAGGAAAGGTTTGGTGCCAGTCTGGTGGCGGCAGTCTTGCAGGGCTCCCATAGCCAGCGGGTGCTGGACCTGGGCTTTGACCAGCTTTCCACTTATGGCATCATGAGCGCATTAAACCGGGAGGAAATCGTCGAACTGATCCAACTGTTGGCGGCGGAAAATTACCTGGCCAGCAGCAGCGGCCAGTATCCGGTGCTGAGTTTAACCAAGAAATCCTGGCCCGTACTGCGAGGCCGGGAACAGGTCATCCTCAGCATGCCCAAGGCTCCCGAGCCGATCCGCAAGGAAAACCCGGTATTTGAGGCTTTAAGGGCTCTGCGGACCGAGATCGCCCGGCGGGAAAAACGCCCCCCTTATATGATCTTTTCCGACAGCACCCTGGAAGAAATGAGCCAGCAGCTTCCCACCAACGAGGAAGAAATGCTGGATATCAGCGGCGTGGGCGAGTTCAAGCTGCAAAAGTACGGACGCGAGTTTTTAGATCTTATCCGCCAGCTTTAGGGACAAGAAAACGGTAAACGGTTCGAAACGGTCTTTTGTCCCTCACTATCAACCCGCACTAGGGACTTTCACCCATTAGACTGCGCCCATGCCCGGGCGCACGAAATAAAGGCGCCGGGATTTCCGGCGCCTCACTGCTATATTCTAGAAACCATGCACTTATTCCACCGGTTTGAAATCGGACTTTCCGGCCCCGCATACCGGGCAAACCCAGTCTTCAGGCAGCTCTTCAAAAGGAGTGTCAGGGCTGATCCCCGCATCTGGGTCTCCCTCTACCGGGTCATAAACATAACCACATACTATACACTCATATTTCTTCATAATTACTGCCTCCCTGATAATTTATTAACCCTATCTCAGTATCGGGGAACTGTAACCAGCGACATCGATTACAAGGTCTGGGCAAACTTGCGGCCAAACTCCTCGCAGGCGGCCACATCCTCTTCACCCGGGTTCCAGGTCGCACGCAGCCCCTCATCAGTGAGTTCAAAACCTCCCGCTTTGAGTCCCTGCAAGATCATCTTCACGGATTCCCCGCTCCAGCCATAGGAGCCGAAGGCAGAGGCCTTTTTGTTCTTAAAGCCCAATCCCCGCATCTCCTCCAGTGTCGCAGCCACGGAGGAAAGGATGCCCCGGTTGATTGTAGGAGAGCCGACCAGGACCGCTTTGGACTTAAACACCTCGGCCATGATTCCGGTTTTATCCCTCTTGGCCGTGTGAAAGAGCTTTACGGTTACATCCGGGGCCGCCTGGGTAATCCCCCGGGCAATCGCCTCGGCCATCTTGCGGGTGCTTTCCCACATGGTATCGTAGAGAATGGTCACCTGGTTCTCCTGGTAAGCCCGGGACCATTTAAGATACTGCTCCACAATTTGCGTGGGGCGGTCGCGCCAAATCACTCCGTGGCTGGGGCAGATCATGTCAATGGGCAGATTCAATCCTAGCAGTTCCTCAATCTTACGCTCCACCTGCTTGCTAAAAGGATTGAGTATATTGGCGTAATATTTGACCGCTTCTGTGTACAGTTCCCCCTGGTCAACCAAGTCATTGAACAGGAATTCAGATGCATAGTGCTGTCCAAAGCCATCATTGCTAAAAAGAATATTTTCCCCGGTCAGGTAAGAAAACATTGTATCCGGCCAGTGCAGCATGGGGGCTTCAATAAAAATCAATTCCCGGGAACCCAGGCTGAGCCTGTCACCGGTCTTGACCACCTGAAAGTTCCAGTCCTGATGGTATTGTCCGCGCAGGGATTTTACTCCGTTGGCGGTACAATAAATAGGCGTGTCGGGAATGAGACGCATGAGTTCGGGCAAAGACCCGCTGTGATCGATTTCACCGTGATTGGCTATAATATAGTCGATTTTTTCCAGGGGGATTTCTTCCCGCAGCCGGGCTACGAATTCTTTTGCATAAGGAATCCACACGGTGTCAATGAGGGCGGTCTTTTCGTCCCGGACCAGGTAGGCATTATAGCTGGAGCCCTTACGGGTAATGTATTCCTCCCCGTGAAAACGCTCGAGTTCCCAGTCTACCTTGCCTACCCAGCTTACGGATTCGGTAACCTTTTTACTCATCTTCTTTGCACCTCCATATCGGCATCTACCGAAGCTTGTATATGAACAGAGAATCCCTGGCACCCTCCCAAGAGCCGCCACTTCCCTCTATCAACCTGATCTTAGCAGCACAGCCGCTCCCGAATCAACCCGAAACAGTAAAGATGGTTGGTTGACCGTTACCTGATCGGGCTTTTACCCCGGTATTGTAAACATTATACCCAGCCCGGCTGTAGAGAGCAATCTGCGCTTTCTACATATAATGGCCGGGAAAAAACTTCCTCATCGCCGGGTTTTGAGAACAAAGTCCCCGAGTAACCTAGACTCCCGATCTGAGTAGACCAGGAAAAGCATAAACTCCCACCCCTGTTGCACTATTCAGCCGGGTACTCGCTTTCCTTGTTACCAGCGCTATAGAGCTCCGGTGTTACAGGGACTGTCCCCCCAGCGGGACCGCGGGCCACCCCGGTCCGGCCGGCGGCGTCCATGACCGCTTGGGAAACCCGGGCAACGACCCGCTTATCAAAGGGATCGGGAACAATAAAGTCCTCACGCAATTCTCCATCGGGAATGATAGCGGCAATGGCATAGGCGGCAGCCAGTTTCATCTCTTCATTAATATCACGGGCGCGAACATCCAGGGCTCCCCGAAAAATACCGGGAAAGGCCAGTACATTATTGATCTGGTTGGGGGAATCCGAGCGCCCCGTGGCCACGATGCGGGCCCCGGCCTGCTTGGCCAGTTCAGGCCCGATTTCCGGAGTGGGATTGGCCATGGCAAATACTATGGCATCCCGGTTCATGGAGCGGACCATGTCCTGGTCCACCGTGTGGGGAGCGGAAACCCCGATGAAAACATCAGCCCCCCTCATGGCATCCCGCAGGCTGCCCTGCCTTTTCCCTTTATTGGTGAGCCGGGCCAGCGTTTGTATATGTCCGGTCAGTCCTGCCACTCCCGCGCATAAAATCCCCTCCCGGTCACAGACCAGGATATCCTGAACCCCCATATGCCAGAGCATCTTTACAATGGCAGTGCCGGCAGCTCCCGGGCCATTTACAACCACCCGGATTTCCGCAAGCTGCTTGCCAACCAGTTTGAGCGCGTTAATCAGACCCGCCGCGACCACCACCGCCGTTCCATGCTGATCGTCGTGGAAAACCGGTATGTCCAGTTCCTCCTTCAACCGGGCCTCAATGGCAAAACAGCGCGGCGCAGAGATGTCCTCCAGATTTATTCCCCCAAAAGTGGGTTCCAACAATTTAACCGTACGTACGATCTCCTCCGTGTCCCTGGTAGCCAGGCAGATGGGGAATCCATCCACCCCGGCAAACTCCTTGAACAGAATAGCCTTGCCCTCCATAACCGGCAGAGCCGCTTGCGGCCCGATATCCCCCAGGCCCAGCACCGCCGTTCCATCAGTAACGATGGCCACCAGATTGCCCTTGGCAGTGTAACGGTAGACATCAGCCGGATTGTCATGGATTTTTCTACAAGGCTCCGCTACACCAGGGGTATAGACGACACTCAGATCCTCCTGGTTCTCCACATTAACCTTGCTGACCACCGTAAGCTTTCCCTGGTGAGCCTCATGTAACTCCAGGGACATTAATCTACTATCCATCATCTGCGCTTATCTCCTTGTCACTAGTTTGTAAAACCCATGGTATAATAAGTTAACATAGATAGGAAATATATATTTAATATGTAATTATAGTTTTAAACTATCAACGGGAGGAGATAGGCATGGATTTGCGCCAGTTGGAATACTTTCAGATGGTGGCCCGCTTTAATAGTTTTACAAAGGCTGCAGAAATGATGCATGTCGCCCAGCCTTCCGTTTCCAATGCTTTGCAAAAGCTGGAGCAGGAGCTGGGGGTCAGTCTTTTGGACCGAAGCAAAAAGCGGGTCAGCCTGACCGGTGAAGGCAGGATTTTTTTACAGCGGGTGGAGAACATCCTCGCTCAAGTGGAGGATAGCATTAGCGAAATGCAAGATTATGGCCAGCGCCGCAAGGGAGTAGTAAACCTGGGTATCCCCCCCATGATCGGCACCTTCCTTTTCCCTTACATCCTGGTTAACTTTCATAAACAACATCCGGATATTCGGCTCAACATCGTAGAAGAAGGCTCCCTGACCATCTGGCAGATGATTGAAAACCGGGAGCTCGACCTGGGTATCGTTATTATATCCGAGATTCCTGAGCTCCTGAGTACCCTGCCCATACTGGATAGCGAGATGGTGGTCTGTCTGAACGAGAATCACCCCCTGGGCAACCAGGAGGCAATATCTTTCGAAGATTTAAGAGAGGAGCCCCTTATCATGCTTAAGGAGGGTTTTTACAACCGGGAAAAAATCCTGGAACACTTCTATCAATTGGGTCTCAAACCCAATATCGTTCTCTCCTCCAACCAGCTGGAAACCATTAAAAGCCTGGTATCCCAGGCAATCGGAGTCTCCTTTCTATTCAAAGAAGTACTGACCGGCGACACCAGAATCGCAAGTCGCCCCCTGCGCCCGCCCATCCGGGAAACCATCGGACTGGCCTGGCGGAAAGACCGCTACCTTCCCCACGCCAGCAAGACTTTCATGGATTTTATGAAAAGCAGGCAACACAAAGATCGCACCTTTGCTTCAGCTCTCCTGCTCCCGCATCATGGTTAAGATTAAAGGCGACACTTAGACACCTGGCTATCGCTGAAAAAGAAGTATTACCCTAACCTCAGTTACGCGCAAGAAGGAGGATAAGGCAAATAGTTTAAGATATTTGGACACAACCGGTAACCACCGTCACTTACAGGGGTTGAGAGAGTTTGCTTTTTCAGGCAGAATAGATAGAGGAGTAAAGGGATATGGTGGACAAGGAGAAACCGTTTGGTGGCTCCGCGGAGACCAATATTTTGGGACGATTTTTTGGTATCAGATAAACGTCCGCATAAATATTGGCTTTTTTTGTCCGTTTTTTAGAAGCCGGGAGGTGAAGTTGTCTGTGTCTACGGGGGGTTTTTTTATCGATGGAACCGTGCTGGAGGGATATCGCGACAAGGCAAATACCATACTGTTAAGCGAAACACAACGTAAACAGCTTCAACATGAATTCAAGATATATATGGAAAAATACTTCAAACAAAAGCTGGGTAAGGGTGTTGATTACACCAAGATTGTAATCTGGGACGATATGCTGGTTATCAGAGGAGAAGGCTTTCTGACCATGCCGGAAAAGTATATCAATGAAACCCCTTCGGGAAGAGAGGTAGTAAGGGCAGCCCGAATGCAAGTGGTCAAACAACATGCCCTGGATAATATCCCCTATTTCGAAGGCAGACTAAAGGCTAAAGCTATTCATCAGGCGTATGAGCTGGAACCGGAAAAGGATTTTTGGATGCATGTTGTTGTTTTTGACAGAATATTGACCAGTGCAGGCAATGCATAAAACAAAGTAATATTCTTCAGGTAGCTTACGAGAAACCCGTGGCGGGTGGCTCAGCAAGAAGACCAGTCTTTCATGAGGCCAGGTGGGTCAGGCCTTATGGGAAAATGCTGGTCTTCTTTCTTTTTACAAGGGGGGTGATGGTCCCGATCAGAGCGTCCTTACCATGTTTAAAAAAGAAGGAGGTATATAAGCAGTGGCTGAAACAATGAAAGCCCTGGTTTACAGAGGACCGGAAAAAATTGCCCTGGAGGACGTACCTATTCCCAAAATCATTGCACCTGATGATGCCATTGTCAAGGTAACTCTCTCCACTATATGCGGTACTGATATCCACATCTGGCACGGCGGTATGCCGGAAGTAGAGACACCTCGTATAATCGGCCATGAATTTTGCGGTGAAGTGGTAGAAGTGGGACCGGCGGTTCGCAATGCCAAAGTGGGTGACAAAGTGGCCGTATCCTGTGTTACCCAGTGTGGTGAGTGCTTTTACTGTACGCGGGGCATTTACTCCCACTGCACTACAGGAAGCTGGATTTTTGGTTACATGATCGATGGCTGCCAGGCCGAGTATGTACGGGTCCCCCACGCCAATCTGGGTATGTTCCCCATCCCTGCCGGTTTAAAAGAGGACAACCTCCTCTTTGTGGGCGATATCCTGTCTACCGGGTACTTTGGTGCTGAAAACGCTCGTATTCAACCGGGGGATACGGTGGCGATCATGGGCTCTGGCCCGGTGGGGATGTGCGCCATGTTAACCGCACGTTTGTGGGGCCCAAAACAGATTATCGCTGTAGATGTCAACCAGGATCGCCTGGACTTCGCAGTAAAGCAGGGAGTTGCTGACCTGTCGCTTAATCCCGCCAAAGAAAATGTACCCGAGCGGATCCGGGAACTGACCGGAGGCCGTGGAGCAGATGCCACTATTGAAGCGGTCGGAGCGAAAGGAACTTATGAGCTGGCCCTGGATGCGGTAAGACCAGGTGGAAACGTATCGATAATCGGCGTTTTCGAGCAACCCCAGGAACTGCCCATGAATAAGTTGTGGATAAAAAATATCTCCATCAGCATGGGACTGGTTAATGCCAACCATATTCCAGAGCTAATCGGACTCATCGCTGCCGGGAAACTGAACACCGACTTCCTTATCACCCACCGCGCCCCCTTGAATGATATCATTAATGGCTATGATGTATTTGGCAACAAAAAAGACAACTGTCTCAAGTGGGTGGTAACTCCCTACCAAAAGTAATCCGGACCGTTTTTGACAGCAACAATTTGTGGTAAACGTTTACCAACGTTTTCCACAGGATTCATGTTCAAAGACCAGAAAGCATTCCTTAACCGGAATGCTTTCTGGTCTGCAGGGGCAAAGGACGCCTCCTTTATCCCTGTCTTGCTCTTCCACACCCCTGCCGCCGTTTCCCTGACATCGCTCCTGCCCATCCACTTATGATATATTTAATGCAAAATTTCTTTTACTTTAGATGAACCTTTTCTGGCCCTCAATTGTCTTTATTAACAGTGAAGCCGGCCGGCCAGCTATGCCAGGATGGAGGATTCAGCTTGCTTTCCGAAAAACAGTTCCTGGAGATTTTACACCGGGAGCAAAACCAGCTGTATGGTATTGCATTATCCATAATGAAAAGTGAGGCCGATGCCTGGGATGTTCTGCAATGGACCGTAGAACAAGCCTGGAAAAAACGGGCGACCTTGCGTGGAGGAGTGGTGGCATTTCCCGCCTGGATTAAGAGAATTCTGGTAAACAGATGCCTTAATCTGCTCAAGGCACGCCAATATGTAGTGGTAGTTGAACCACACGTATTAAATACTTTTCAGAGGGATGATCCCCGGGAGCAGGATGCGTGGATGATATGGCACCTGGTTAATTCATTGGATGAAGATCACCGGCGGGTGGTGGTTCTACGCTACCTGGGCGACTTGTCACTTAACGAGATTTCCAGTGAACTAGGAATTCCCCTGGGAACAGTAAAATCACGTCTGCACATCGCCCTGCAGCGTTTGAAACAGATGTGGTTGGAACAGGGCAAGAAAGGAGTGCTACCAAGTGACACGGTTACGGGATGATATGGAAAAACGCGTTTACCATTCCTTGCATCATTGTGTTCAACAGGTGGAACTGGAGCCGGAAAAGGCTCTATATCTGGATAGTTTGGTTAGAGAGCTAAGCTGGCAGGAGCAGAAAAACCGCCTGAGCTATGTGGTGCGGGGAACCATTGTGGCATTGGCGGCCTGCATCGGCCTGCTCTTTATCGCCTGTCCTGTCGCCGGGGGGGCTTTCCCACCCACCCAAATCGCGGTGCCAAACCATGCCCTGCAGTATGCCTGCTTTTCGCAGTATAGTCCTGTGTCATGTCTACTCAGCGAAGAACCCTGGTTTGGAACCCCCGGCATTCTGATTGGAAAGGAAGCTTGTGATGAAAGAATGGTTTAGCGTTCTGAAAGAAATATTCTATACGGTGGCCCTGGCGTTCATTTTGGCTATGGTGCTGCGGGTCTTCGTTGTTGAGGCCCGGGTGGTCCCCAGCGAATCAATGCTGCCCACCATCCAGGTGCAGGACCGTTTAATAGTAAACAAGTTCATATATCATTTCCGGACACCGCAAAGAGGTGAAATAGTCGTATTTCGTCCCCCGGAAGAGCTGCACAGTAAGTATGACTATGTCAAAAGAGTAATCGCCCTTCCCGGTGATAAGGTAGAAATGAAAGAACAGCGAGTCTATATCAATGACCAGCCCCTGGAGGAGTCCTATCTGTATGAACCGGTGAATTATGATTTCGGCCCCGTCACCGTCCCGCCGGGCAGCCTGCTGGTACTGGGCGACAATCGCAACTGCAGTTTTGACAGTCACCTCTGGAATTCCTGGCTGACCCAGGACCGGCTGGTCGGGCAGGCCTGCGCCATTTACTGGCCTGTGAAGCACGCCGAGCGTCTGAAATGATAGCGAATTATCATTGGCGGGGGGCCTTAATTACCTGCAGCTGATTACTGCATTATATAGTCCTTTTCAGGATTTCATAGTCCTGTTCATGATTTCTGGTTATTTCACTTCCAGCATAACTTATGCTCAATCGTTTAATTCTCCTGGGCTTGCCTGCGCCTTTCTTCCAACGGCCCTGCCAGTAAAACAAAAAGAACCGCCTTGGTGTTTCGGGACTACTTCAGTTGTGTATGATTGGTATTAGTTGATAATGGTTTGTTATTTGACTATAATCAAAATGAGAGGTGACAGCGCGGAAGTGCCAAGAAGGAGGTTGTTATAATATGGAGAAGGAATTAATTACCGCCCAGGCTCTGGCTGAGGCCCTGGATCTATCGGTGGAAACGATTTGGAGATATACCAGAGAGAACAAAATACCC
>CAZLYH010000055.1:0-8902 GCA_964563775.1 uncultured Syntrophomonadaceae bacterium
TCACGGGCTCTGCTAATCTTTACAATCCCTGCCCCCAGACTTCCATCGCGGGGTTTGAGAAACACTGATCGATAGCGATTCACAAAGTCTTTTATGGCGGCCCGGCTTAAGAGGGCGGTCTCCGGTACACGGTTCAGAGGCAGCCCCGACCGGGTCATGGCCTGGTACACTTCCCATTTATCAAGAAAACGGGTGTTAAATAGAATCACTTCGTCCATTTGTTGTAATCGTTTGAGCAGCGTGCTTACCGGGCGGCTTTGCTCCGCCGAACGGGAGAGAATGCGATTGTAAACAATGTCAGGCAGAGGAAAGGAACGTGTCACCCATCTTTTACCCGTCCACTCAAAACCTGCAACTCTTTTTTTTATGGGATTGGCAGCGCCGGGGTAAAAGAAATACATGGAGACATTACGCTTTTTTCCGGCAACCACCATTTCTCGAAAAAGTCTGGATTTCTTGCCTGCGGGAAAACCGGTTTTAGCACCAGGCGGGGTAATCATGACCCCAACCAGCACATCCGGACTCCTTTTGTCCGGAGCCCAGTCGCGTCGGGTTGGATCGGATAGTGGTTGCTCACATAACATAATCCGGCTCCTTCTTAGGTTTTTAATCCATAATATGAAGCTCTAGAGATACAGGTGCCTTTTCGGCAGGCGGAAGGCAGAAGTCTTTAGTTGCAACCTGATGGGAAAAAATCAAGGGGCACAGTGCTGTGCCCCTTGATGATGCTCTTTGAATTTTAGGGGTAAAAAGTCCCGCTGGACCTTAAACGTTGAAACGAAAATGGACTATATCCCCGTCCTTGACAATGTACTCCTTTCCTTCCAGGCGAAATAGCCCTTTTTCCTTGACTGCGGCCATGTTACCCAGTTCTTCCAGATCGTTATACTCTACCACTTCTGCACGGATGAATCCACGTTCAATGTCAGAGTGGATTTTACCGGCAGCTTCTCGCGCCACAGTTCCCTTTTCAATGGTCCAAGCCTTAACTTCATCCTCACCCACGGTAAAGAAAGAGATGAGCCCCAGGCTCTGGTACATGGTACGGGCAACGGTAACGATACCGGCTTCGTCAATTCCCATTTCCTCCATGAAAAGGGCCTTTTCCTCCCCTTCCAGTTCGGCTATTTCCTGTTCCAGACGGGCGCACAGCTCTACCACGGGAAGATTATGCTCACGGGCATACTCCAGAGCCGCCTCCCGACCCGGATAGGCCCCGGTAGCTAAATGCTCTTCCCCTAGGTTTATACAGACCAAAATGGGTTTAAGGGTTAAAAACTGATAACTGCTTAAAAGCGTCTGTTCCTCGGCAGTAAACTCCAGTGAAGAAACCGGAGTTTCCTCTTCCAGGGAGGCTTTAAGACGGTTCAGCAAAGCCAGCTCGCTTTCACTCTGGTTCTTCTTTTTGCTCTCCATGATCCTATCCAAGCGTTTCTCTACCAGGTCCAAATCCGCCAGCAAAAGCTCGTAGGCCAGATCTTCGATAGCCTTGACCGGGTTCTTGGGATCATTGAAAGCGGGAATAACCTCATCATCAAAAACCCTGATTACCATTAGGAGTGCATCCGCCCTGCGGACGGCATCCAGAAAAACCGCTCCTGACCTATCCCCTCCGCTAACCAATCCGGGAATATCCACTACTTCCAGCTGGGCATAGGTGGTTTTGCGAGGCTTAAAAAGCCCGGATAGAAAATCAACCCGGGCATCGGGTACCCGGGCCATTCCAATGTTGGAGCGGTTCTGGCTCGCCCCACCGGCGCTGTTTTCCGTGAGTAATTCAAAAACGGTGGTCTTGCCCACCATCGGCATGCCTACTATTCCGAGCTGCATTTCCATGTTCCTTTCTTAGTGTATTATTGATTCCTTCTGCGAAAAAGTAATAATATGTGTTGGTTTGGACGGAGTAGAATCATTATGAAAATAATCTTAGTTAACATAATTATGATTACTGTAAACTAGTGCGTTTTCCTTTGCATGCCTCTAGAGGGTTATCTCTGATAAAGCCAGGATCCAGAATAAGCCGGTTACAGCCACACTAATAAGCAACAATACGTATCCCCCGGTGTCACTGAATTGGTAGAGGCGCCCGGCATTGCTAATATCGAAGAAGAACAGGGCTATGGCCAGGACCAGGAGGAGTATGGTAAAGTTAGGCGCTCCTGAACCCGGGAAGCAGATGGCCAGGTAGATTGCAAACCCCGCCAGGAATACAATGTTCAGGATAAAAAGGGTCCTATAAAAGCCATCTTCCAGCATATTTTGGCCCCGTATTTCACGCGGCATGGCATCCATGTCTACGGATTCGATTTCTTTCTGACCGTGGGCAGCGATATAGTCCAACAGAGGCTGCATCTGTTCAGCTGATGGCGTAAGCCCGAAAAATCCCAGCTTGCTCTTTATGTACAGAAAACCTTCCCAGGGATTGGTGCCGTACATCCTTACCGGCCCCAATCCTTTGGCATTGTACAGGCCGATCATGTAACCGGGCCAGCTGACGCCCAAAAGGGAGTACAGATTACTGCGCCCTTTAACCTGGACTACGTTTTCCATGGCCTCCCAGGGGATGACGATTTTGCGTATGCCCCAGATAATGGTAAGTGCTTTTTCATCAGCCCGGTAGCCGAGATTAAGAAGGCTTAGCCATAACACCACATAGATGAACAGGAACAGGCAGGCCGGGATATACAACAGTAATCGCAGGGTCTTGTCACCAGGCCCCAGGGCAAAGTCGATTCCCCAGAAGGAGAAGCCGAAGATGACTACTCCCATTACCAGTCCAAACCATATCGACCGCGCTTTACTTAATTTTACTATCATGGCGTTTCCATGCACCTTCCCCTCATTTTTTTCACACCGATGTGGGCTTATCTTAAGGCAATGGCTGATGGTTCTAAGGCAATATCTTCCCCTGCTGGTCATATTTATAGAATCCGCGTCCGCTCTTTTTGCCCAAAAATCCGGCGCGGATCATGGTTGAAAATATCGGGTGGGGCCGGTATTTGGTATCCCTGAATTCATTATAGAACACCAGGAGGATGGAGTATAGCGTATCCAGCCCGATGCTGTCCGCCAACTCCAGCGGTCCCTTTTTCATGCCCGCGCCCAGTTTTAATGCCAGGTCGATGTCTTTAGGTTCAGCCAGTCCTTCCCCATAAACATGGATGGCCTCGTTTATAAAGGGGATGAGAATACGATTAACAATAAAACCGGGACTCTCCCGCTGCAACACTACCCATTCCCGGTTAAGGCGGGTAATAAACTCCCGGGCCGCTGTGACGGTCTCGTCAGAGGTATCCATGCCCCTGACCAGTTCCACCAGTTGGGTGGTAGGTACCGGATAAAAAAAGTGCATACCCAATACCCGTTCCGGACGTCGGGTGGAAGCAGCTATTTCCGAAATGGAGAGGGTGGAAGTGTTGCTGGCCAATACAGTGTGGTTGGGGCAAATGTGGTCCAACTCGGCGAAAATCTGTTTTTTTACCGCCATGTTTTCTACAACCGCCTCAATAACCAGGTCGGCTTCTTTCAGCTCAGCCAGATCCGTGGTCCCTTCAATACGCTCCAGTACCTGCACCTTTTCTTCGGTTTTTAGCAGTCCCCTGCCAACCTGCTTGTCCAGATTGTCGGCAATGGTTTGCAAACCATCCCTAACCAGACTCATCTGCAGGTCGCGCAGAATCACCGAGTATCCTCCCTGGGCAGCCACCTGGGCAATTCCAGCTCCCATAATTCCGGCCCCCAGCACGGCTATTTTTTTCAATTGCAAACGGCTCCCTTCCAATACTTATCCAATCTGGTGTTTATTCAGTTTCTTATATAACAGTGAACGGTGAATGTTTAATAGCCGGGCGGCTTCGTTGCGGTTGCCCTCGGTAGCCTGTAAAGCCGCTATAATGGCTCTTTTCTCGGCCATGGACATGATCTCGGCCAGGGTTAATACTTCTGCCGTCTTCCTAAGGGGGTTAACTTCCATTAATACCTGCTGAGTTAGACAGGGCAGATGTTCGATATCTATGGTCCCTCCCTCGTCGCCGAGAAAGTTCAGGGATCGTTCCAGAATATTTTCCAGCTCTCTAACATTTCCCGGGAAATCATAATTAATTAGCAATTCACGCGCCTCGTCACTGATTCCCCTCACCGGTATCTTCAACTTATGTGAGACTTTCTCAATCAAGTAATCGGTTAAATAAGGAATATCCTCCTTGCGCTCTCGCAGGGGTGGTGTTTCGATAGTTACCACATTCAAGCGGTAAAAGAGGTCCTGGCGAAAACCAGATTTTTTTATAAGTTCTTTAAGATCATGGTTGGTGGCAGCAATTACCCGGACGTCAACATCGATGGTCCTGGTTCCACCTAACCTTTCCACCTCGAATTCCTGCAGAACCCGCAGCAACTTGGCCTGAGTACTGAGCTGCAAATCGCCGACTTCATCCAGAAAAATAGAGCCGCCATTGGCGAGTTCAAACTTACCGGGCTTGCCACCCTTTTCCGCTCCTGTAAAGGCCCCTTCGCAGTATCCAAAGAGTTCGGCCTCCATAAGAGATTCGGGAATGGCCGCACAGTTCACCTTGATGAAAGGCTCGTTGCGCCGAGGGCTGGCGTTGTGTATGGCATGAGCCAATAGTTCCTTGCCGGTGCCGCTTTCCCCCTGAATAAGAACCGTAGAGGACGTTCTGGCTGCCTGCGCTGCCAGACTGCGCAATTTCTTCATCTGCGGTGACATGCCGATAATCTCGTTAAAGGTGTATTTACTGCCGCGAATGTTCTCCAACTGTGAGCGATAGTATTCTATACGCTTCTGGGCTACACTTAACTGACGGGAGAATTCCTTGGCCTTTTGTGCATCGGAGAGAATCTCCTTACCCAAAGTTTCCATCATGGGAATCGTCTCTACCAGGTGTTTGCCGCGGATAAATTCCAAATCTCGTCCCAGGACATCTATGGCGGTGCGGCTTACGGAGCGGATGTATCCTTTTTCGTCTATTCCTATCAGAGCATTGCCGCTGTTATCAAAGTTGTAGGCACCATACAGTTTGTAACACTCCTTGGCCAGGGCTACCAGCAGGTCGGAAGCCAGCACCAGTCCAATCAAGAACCCGGCTTCATCTACCACCGGGTAGTTCTGGTAGCCGGTGTCCACAAAAAGCTTAACAGCAGCACTAAAGTCCTTGTCCGGCGAGATGGTGGTAACGGAGCACTGCATTAGTTCCTCTACCAGAGTCTCCGGAGGTGATTGCTTTATCAAGGCCCGGATGAGATGGGGGCGGGTGAACACGCCCTTGAGGACACCATTATCGTCAACCACCGGACCTCCGTATAGTTTTTGCCGCTCCATGATCTCGCGTATTTTGCCCAGGCTGTCTCCTACCCGAAATGCAAAAAATTCCCGGCGCATAATGTCGCTGACCAGCATAACTTGCCCCCCAATTTTCTCTACCGGTCGCCAAAACTAATGCCAATGGCCCGGGCTGCTTTAACCATATCACCCTCCGGGTCCACCTTGCGAATTGCCTTAACTGCCTCGGTTATGGGCACGGTGGTAATACGGTTGCCCTGCAGGCTGACCATCTGGCCGAATTCGCCTTCCATAAAGGCATCCACAGCTGCAACGCCATAGCGGGTAGCCAATATGCGATCAAAGGGAATAGGGCCGCCCCCGCGCTGCAGATGCCCGAGGATAGTTACCCGGGTCTCAATGTCTTTCAGACGCAGGCCGATTTCCTCCGCCACCTGGTTGCTAATTCCCCCCAGACGAACCGGGTCATGGCTATTGGGAACCAGGCGCTGCACAACCATCTCCCCGCCATCGGCGGTAGCTCCTTCTGCTACTACAATAATACTAAATTTTTTCCCCTGGCGGTAACGCTGGGCGATTTTGGCCACAATGGCCGGAATCCGATAAGGGATTTCCGGGATGAGGATTACATCGGCACTGCTGGAAACACCAGCATGCAAAGCAATCCAACCCGCATACCGGCCCATTACTTCCAGGATCATAACCCGGTGATGAGCTTCCGCCGTGGTATGGAGTCTGTCCAGGGCTTCGGAAGCAGTACTTACGGCGGTATGAAAACCGAAGGTCACATCGGTGCCCATAAGGTCATTGTCAATAGTTTTGGGTACCCCTACCGCCCGCACCCCTTTTTCATGGAATTTTTGGGTGATGCTCAGGGTCCCGTCCCCACCTATAACTATTAGCCCGTCCAGGCCCAGGTTTTCCATGTTATCTATGGCCCGCTGCGATTCATCGGAGGCATGACTGCCTGTCTGGTTTACGGTTATGTAGTTGAAGGGGTTGTCCCGGTTACTGGTACCCAAAATCGTCCCCCCGGTATGGCCGATACCGGATACCCTTTTTAAATCCAGTTGGATATAATTGTTTTCCACCAACCCTTTAAAGCCGTCAACAAAACCGATTACTTCCAACCCATAGCGAATGATAGCGGTTTTGGTTACTGCCCGTATAACCGCGTTTAGTCCCGGGCAATCCCCGCCTCCGGTCAGTACCCCGATGTGCTTTATTCCCTCCATGTTTTCTTCCCCCTGCAATATATTCCACCAGCCGCTTCAGCATATTATATAATTAATTACCATAATAGCACTTGCTCATGTAGGATAAAAAGCCGAAACTCCTGCTAAGAATGAAAACCAGCCAGAAAGACGCTATATTCCAAGGGCCTTTTAAAGGTGTTGCGCATGATCATTATGGACAGCTCCGTCTCGGTAGTTTTTCTTGGTTTGGAATTGACTTCTATAAGGTAAGGGTGTCCATCTTTCCCTATGCCGATGTCCAGGCCTAATTCACCAAAATTGCCCCCGGTGGCCCTTTCCAGGGTGTTGGCAATGGTCAGGCAGAGTTGCTTGAGCTGGTTATTCTTCTGGTTGATAAGATTATTCTTCTGGAAAAGGTAGCGAAACACCTTCTTGCTGGTTTCAGCATGTCCCCCGCTGCTGAGGTTGGAAATACTACTGCCGTGGGGGGCGACGCGGACAAATTTTTTGCCTATCTGCCACTCTCCTTTTCCGTTCTTCTGGTAGACAATGCGGACATCAAATGGACGGCCCCGGTAAGTGGCCAGGTCCAACCCCTGCTGAACAATATAGACTCGGTCTCCTCTTTCCTTACGGGTCTTGTGCATAAATTCTTCGGCGTTATCGGCCGTACCGCCCACCCTGCCGCGACGATAAATGACATATTTGAGCCCGCCTTTTTCGGTGCGGGTGATCTTGATAATCCCTTTTCCCAGACTTCCGTTGGCCGGTTTCACAAACACCACCCGGTATTCTTGCAGCAAATCCCGCAGATTTTCCGTACTGAGGGGCCTGGTCTCCGGCAGATAAGGCCGGAGCTCCGGATTGCTCCACAGCATCTGGTGGACCTTCCACTTGTTTAAAAAGGAAGGGTTGAAGTATTTCAGGAAGGGCATGGCCTGTAAACGCTTTTTGGTTTCCCGCACTGTATCTCTGGCCTCGATGGTGCGACTGGATACGCGATCATAGACGACGTCGGGAAGTGGATAGGTAGCTGATACCCATCCCCCACCCTGCCGATAAACATAACCGCGGGTTGTACATTGCGACCAGTTGATGCCAGCCGGCGTGAACACAAACACCTGTCCGGGCATACTGCGGGAAATATTGCTGAGGAAAATAAGTTCGGCCTGGACGCTGGTCGGGTCAACATCGGCTCGATTAGAGAGAAAGGTGGATAAAATGCCGACGGTAGGTCCCAGATGGATATGGTTGTGGTCGCGGTCATAACGTATACGCAGGGCCTTGCGCTTTTTGACGTACAGAGCCCGCGCCAGCGCCGGAGAAAGCAGGTAGCTGCTACGTTCGTTGTTTACGATTACCAACTCACTGGGAACTGCCAGGCATCCTACCCGTACTGTTATCTTCGTCTGCAAAGGGATCCCCAATTTTCTCATCAGGGAGCTGGAAATGTATATCTTCCCCACCGGGCTACTCATATCTATCCCCCTCCCGGAATCCCGCCAAATAGCGACTATACAGGAGCGGCATTTGCACGGAGCGCATACGGGTGTCTGCCTCGCCGATCAGGTTAAACACCTGCCGGGCCGGCCTAAGGTTGGTCTCGATAAACCAGACTCTTCCGTCCCGGTCTATGCCCAAATCTATACCCATTTCTCCACAGCCGCCAATTGATTTTTCCAGAGTGCTGGCCGCCATCAAGGCTACAGAATTCAGGGTTTTTTCAATTTCAAGAATCTGCTCTTGGTCATTAAATGTTCTTCGTAATACACTATCCAGTTTTCGTCCACTCCCCCCGGAAGAGATGTTGCTGGTGATAGCACCTGATTTGCCTACCCGACAGGCCATTCCGGTAACTCCCCACTGCCCCAGATGATCTTTTTGGACCAGTATTCGCACGTCGATTATGTTCCCCTCGGCCTTAATCAGGTTAATCTGTTTTTGAATAATATAGGCCCGCCCCCCCATTATGGGTTGCAGGTTATGACGCAGCTGCTCCAGCGACGCTGCGGTACCTTTAATGGTCTGGTTGTTTAGGTGGTATTGGTACTGGTAGGTGGATGATTTTCTGTTTTTCACCACCTTGATGATATTTCTTCCTTTGGTTCCAGCTACCGGTTTGAGGTATACTGCCTGGTATTTGTTTATCATTCCATCCACCTGCTTGAAGCTTTTGATTAGACGGGTGTCTGGTATATGAGCTGCCAGGGCCGGATTGTGACTGAGGATTTTGAAGGTTTCCCATTTGCCAACCAGAGGGGGATTGAGAAACTTGATACCCAACTCCTGCAAGCGCCTGCGGGTTGCCAGCTTACCGACTGAATAAGCCCTGTCCCGGGGATAGATTACATCCGGCAAAGGAAAGGTTCCCCGTTTCCAGCCACTATCTCCGCAGCTGTGCCCGGATACA
>CAZLYH010000055.1:8912-13007 GCA_964563775.1 uncultured Syntrophomonadaceae bacterium
ATGTGCTTCTTCCAGTTGATGGCACCGGGAGTGAATACAAAAGCCATAATTCCCATCTCCCGCGCGGCAGCAAGGAGTTGTCTGAAAAACAACGTCTGCCCACCAAATGGCTTTCCCGGCTGGGACATGAGTTGGGCCATAATCCCTACCACCGGTCCTATCCGTAGTCCTTCAGCTATGATCTGAAAACCATAGCTTTGCCCATCCCCCAGGTAAAGCTTGCGGGCGGTGGCAGGGTTTAGCGTGAGGGTTAAGCGCTTACCAGGTTTTTTTGCCGCCCTGACAGTTGCCAAAAGGTTGCTCTTTCCCAGTGCCAGTCTTATTCTTTGCCCTTCGCTGAAATGTTGGCTTAATTCGGTTCCTAACACCACGGAGTTTTCTGATAGACGTGGGTTGGTCTGGATAGTTACCCTGGCGAATTTCGGCATACCCTTATCTCCACCCCAAAAGTTTTGTATGATACTATATGAAAGCCAAACCTGCTTTGCGCCTGATTTGTCTCCACCTGGTTTTATGCCCCGATGACGGCGTTTTTTTTAGAGGCTTTTCGAATGGGGGATAATAGGGATATGATGCTAATAAGTGCCTGCCTGGCAGGGAAAAAATGCAAGTATAACGGGGGTGACAACCTGCACCCTCTATTTCTGCGTCTGGTGGAGGAAGGCCAGGCCCGGCTAGTCTGCCCTGAAGAACTAGGCGGTCTTCCTGTTCCCCGCAGCCCCAGCGAAATCAGGGGAGGCAGTGGTGAAGACGTTCTGGATGGCAAGGCCCGGGTAATAAATAAGCAGGGTGAGGATGTTAGCAGGCAGTTCCTGGCCGGTGCGGATGAAACCCTGCAAATTGCTCGGCAGGCTGGGGCTGCCCAGGTTATTTTTAAGAGCCGCAGTCCCTCCTGCGGACGTGGTAAAATTTATGACGGTTCATTTAGTGGAAAGTTGTGCAGCGGGGATGGGGTCGCCACCGCTTTGTTGCGCCGCCACGGTGTGGAAGTTATCAGTGATGAGGAATATCTGCAAAAAGGAGAGTGTTCGAAGAATTGAAAGCCATTAGTCTTTTCTCGGGAGGCTTGGACTCCCAGTTAGCCGTTCGCCTGCTTCAGGAACAGGGTATCGAAGTTCTGGGGTTTAATTTTGTTACCCCATTTTTCGGAGGAACCCAGCGCATTGAGGCCGCAGCCCAGCAGCTGGGTATTGAGCTGGTTAATCTGGATGTTACTGATGATTATATTCCCGGGGTCCTGCAAAACCCGGTTTACGGATACGGAAAAAATATGAACCCTTGCATTGATTGTCATGCCTTTATGTTTCGGACGGCCGGTAATTTGATGCAGCGTTACGATGCCTCTTTTCTGGTTACCGGTGAAGTTTTGGGGCAGCGGCCTATGAGTCAGAACCGCTCCGCTTTGAACGCAGTGGACAAACTATCCGGCTATCGAGGGTGGATTGTGCGTCCCCTGTCAGCTAAACTGCTTCCCCCCACCCAGCCGGAGGAACGAGGCTGGATTGACCGGGAAAAACTCCTGGATATCCAGGGAAGGGGCCGCACCCGGCAGATGGAACTGGCAGAAAAATACGCCATTAAAGATTACCCTTCCCCGGCGGGGGGATGCCTGTTAACTGATATCAGTTTCTCCCGCCGTTTGAAACGGGTAATGGAGTATCAGAATTCTTTGCAGATCCACCATCTGAATATTCTTAAACTGGGTCGTCACTTTTATTTGCAGGATAACAAGCTGCTGGTGGTAGGCCGCAACCAGGGGGAGAACAAAAGGATGGAAGAGGATGCTCTCCCGGAAGACATTCTGTTAAAAGTTGCTCAACGTCCTGGTCCTTTAGGTCTGTTGCGTGGGGCCGAAGCAACAACCCAACCTGATCTGATCAGGCAGGCTGCTTCTATCGTGGCTCGTTACAGCGATGCCAAGAACGAACCCCGGACAATGGTTAAATACTATCATCCGGGGTTGGAAGAGCAAAGCCAACTCTTGGAAGTAACTCCCCTGTCGCCTGAGGAAATTCCCCCTGGCGTATAAGGCGGTCAGGAAACGTTCCTGAGACTTAATCGAATATGGTCGGGTCGATCTGGGCGAACATAGCCTGATAGCCGGTGGTGTCGGGATGGCCGCCGTCAGCCAGAAGGAGCTCACTTTTAATGTTGCCTTCTTCATCGTAGAAAGCGGCCGCGAAGTCTATGAGGGGGAGTTCCAGTTCGGCGGCGTAGGTGCGCATCCAGTCACGCAGTCGTATCAGCAGCTGTTCCCAGGGTGGGTAGTCCACTGCGGTGGGCAACCCCAGGATGACTTTGATGCCTGCTTGGCGCGCCTTTTCTACCATGCTGCGTATGTTCCAGGTGATGCTATCCAGGGATTCCCCGCAAACTACATCGTTGATGCCACCCATCAGCACCAGATGGGTAGGATCATAACGCAATACCGAGCGTTCAAAACGCCTGAGCATATCCCCGGTGGTATTACCATTGATTCCCCGATTGATTACCTCCCCTTCCACCACTTGGGCCAACATGGTCACCCAGGAGGCAGAGGAGCCAAAGGGAAAGCCATAGGTTATACTGTCCCCCAGACAGACAATGCGGCGCTGCGCAGGTTGATTTTCTCGTTCCCTGCTCATAAAGCCCGGAATTTACCTCCTTCAATCTCTTCCACCCGTTTCTGCCGCTGCAGCCGCTCCAGGTGTTTGCCCAGCATAAGTTTTTCCCAGAAATGCACGAATGGTGAGGCGTATTCTTTATAGATCAGTTGCTTGCCCCCCATCTCCTGGAGATCGGCGGGCTTCTTCTTCAGGAATTCATAAACGCGCTCGTCCCGGCGGAAGATGCGGTTTTTAAACTCAGTAAGCCGCGGAACGACATCACTGTAAACCTGGCTTACATGACAAGAAGTAATTCGGGAGGGCTTCAGGGCAATGATACGGTCAATGGAAGCCAACATGTCATCGGGGCTGGCATAGACTTCGCCATACCAGGGGCCCGCTTTGGTTAGACATATATCCCCGCAAAAAAGCAGTTCTTCTTCGGGAAACCAAAAAGAACAATGACCGGCGGAGTGCCCCGGGGTATGCAAGGCCTCTATCCGGGTATGTCCCAAATCGAATACCGCCCCTTCGCTAAAGGTATCGTCTATTCGCCAGGTCTCCCCGAAGTCTTCCTCCTTCAATCCCATGGCCAGACTCGATTCCATGAATTCATATCCGGGCATCAGGCTGGTCCATATATCCAGCGAGTTATAGTGTAAAAAACTTTCTATGTTTTCCAGGGGGGGCTGATCCAAATGGTGGATTAAAACCCTCGCCCGGGAAAACAAGGCGTTATTACGGGTGTGGTCATAATGATGATGCGAGTACAGGACCACATCTACCTTTTCGGGGTATATTTCCGCCAGGGAACGGCGGTTGGCCCCGGTGTCGATGATAGTTCGTACCTCGTCTTCGATAAACAGACAATTGCAATAAGTGAACCCCGTTTCGCTGATAAGCAGGCTTACCCGCTCACTTAGCTTCTCTAACATTCTCCTCCCCCCAAATAACCCCAACAATCTCTATATCAAGAAGCCGCCTCTCTCTATTTTGCTGCGGCTTTTTCCAGACGGGAAATGACCTGGTCCAGTTTACGGATGTTTTGACCATAGCCGGCCCAGTCACCCTGGCGCAGTAATTCGTTGGCCCGATCGTAATATTGACGGGCTTGGCGGCTGAGTTCAGCCACGTTTTCGGTTTCAGCCTCCGGTGGCTCCGCCCCGGTGGTTACCTGATCCTGTCCGGGAGGACGACTTTCTTCCCCGAACAAACGATTCAGGGCCAAGTCCAGGGTGGGCTCCATTACCACCCGATTCCCAAATCCGGCAATGACCCGCTTCAACTCCGGCAAGCGGCTGTTTTCCGCCTGTAAATACAGCGGCTCTATATACAATATGGAATTATCCATAGGTATGACCAGCAGGTTGCCCCGATAAACCCGTGAACCACGCTGATCCCAGAGACTCAACTGCTGGGAAATCTCTGTATCCTGATTTATCCTGGACTCTACCTGTTCCGGACCGTAAATGGTTTCCTGTTTGGGGAAGTTGTAGACCAGCAAACGGCC
>CAZLYH010000056.1:0-12865 GCA_964563775.1 uncultured Syntrophomonadaceae bacterium
TATGCCAGTGCAGCGGTTATGTGCGCTATTAACAAGATATTGAACGACGGCGATCAGTTTTTCCCGGAGCAGTCTATCACCAGAATGGAAATGGCCCGGGCCATCAAGGGATCTTTTGACGCCAAAGGAATGAGCATTCCCATGATTATGGTCATGCCCATCTACGACGACATCGACCAACTGTCCCCGGAAGATGTTCAGGTAATAGCTTTTGTCACTAATACCGGCATTATGAAAGGAGACGACGGTTGCTTCCGCCCGGAAGAGACCCTGACCCGGGCCGAACTGGCCCAAATATTTCGCCAGTGTCTGAGCGTTATACAAAGCCAAATGACGATTGATGAAGCATATAATGGTCATGAATATCGGGTAGCACCCGGACAGGAATTTGTTTTATCACTGGAAAGCAATCCTACTACCGGGTACCAGTGGACTTTTAGCAACCCTGTCGATAAAAAAATCCTCTCAGAACCGCAGCACGAATTCCGCAGTGCAGCTTCGGCGACGCATCCTGCAGTGGTGGGGCAAGGGGGGAGAGACTACTGGACATTCAAAGCATTGCAACCAGGTACTATCGAACTTAAACTGGTCTATTCGCGCCCCTGGGAAAGCAAGATGCCGATTCGCACCTTCACCGTTGAGGTTATAGTGAACTCCGTCACTGCCCCAGAGACAAATACAGAAGCCCCGGTACCTGGTTTGGAGCTGGGTGTCACCATTAGTTCTCAAACAATTAAAGACCAAACAGATAACATCTCCATTGACCTGCAAATTCCCGCGCTAAGCGGCCTGAAAAATGAACCGGTTCAGTCAGCTCTCAATTCCAAATGGGAAAAAGATGCCCGGGATTTTCAGGAGGAAATAGCCTCCAACCTGGAGGACTATGTTAAAGAATGCCGGGAACAGGGCTACCCCGTACGCCCCTACGAGGTGATGACCCGCTGCCAGGTTGGCAGCCAAAGCCAGGACAGGTTAAGCCTTTATGTTGATTATTATCAGTATACCGGCGGCGCCCATGGCTTGACCGAACGCCGCGCTTATAACATTGACCTTAAAACCGGTAAAGAACTGACCCTAAAAGATCTCTTTCCGGAAGGCTCCAACTACCGGGAAGAAATAAACCAGTTTATAGAGAAACAGATTAATGCCCATCCCGAAAACTACTTTACCTACCCCGAGATGGGCGGATTTACTGGCATTGCAGAAGATCAGAGCTTTTACCTTGAGGATGACTACCTGGTTATATATTTCGGGCTTTATGAAATCGCCCCCTATGCCAGTGGCATCCCCGAGTTTAGAATCCCTCTCAACCAACTGGTCTAAAAGCCATTTCCAAGCTGGCAGAACGAGCCAAAAAAGTATGACCAAGGCACTAGAAAAGCCCGTGAATGAGTCATACTTAAATACGTTGATTGAGAACGGACTTTTCGGAGTAACACAGATATTCGCTTTTTTGGATGGCCTGAGGGGACGGATTTTTTCCGTCCCCTTGTTTGCTTGAACCGGGAGTGGTACATTTGAAACTGGAACCAGCTATTTAGAGACCAAAGACTGGATACATGCCACCAAAGCAGCAGAATATGAGGAAATGGAGGAAAGCTGGTATGATTTTTAAACAACCGACTGCCAACAAGTACGATGCCTGGTATGCTACCCCTAAAGGAGCCTTTATCGACAAAGTAGAGACCGACGCCGCCTTCAGCCTTTTCAAAGCCGAACCCGGCCTGAGGGTCTTGGATGCGGGCTGTGGCACCGGCAACTATAGCATCAAATTGACCAACCTGGGGTGCAAGGTAACCGGCATCGACCTGTCTTCGGCCATGCTGGAGATTGCGCGGGAAAAAGCTGCCCAGCTTAACCTGGACATTGATTTTCATTGCATGGATATGACCCAGCTGTCATTTGCTGACAACAGCTTTGATGCGGTTTTTTCCATGACCGCCTGGGAATTTATTGCCGATTCCCAGCAAGGTTTCGCGGAGCTGATGCGGGTGGTCAAACCGGGTGGTCAACTGTTAATTGGCATGATCAACAGCGACAGCAGCTGGGGGGAAATGTACCGGGAAAGGGCCCAAAAGGAGAAAGACTCGGTCTTTCACTTTGCCTACACTAAAACGGCTCAAGACTTGTATACACTAAATAAAGACCTGCTGGTAGGAACCGCCGATTGCCTCTTCGTCCCACCCTCAGCCCCGGACGAATTGTTTAATTTGCAGGAAGAATCCGCCTCCCGAACCAGAGGAGAACGTCCCGGATTCGTTGTGGCCCTGTGGCGTAAACCACAAGCAGGTTAAATATATCCTGGATCCTGGCCATGCTCATACTTCTCCTTAAGCCTGCATCCAAAGAACAGGGTATTATGGTTGATAAACCATAATACCCTGGAGCCGGGAAGGGGATGGAAGGTAACACAAACCCACTGTATGAGGAGGAAGACTGCAGGGATGACATGGTACGATTTTGATAAAATGATTGCGCGGCGGAATACCAACTGTGCCAAATGGGACTTGGCCGGGGAAGAGTTATTGCCCCTGTGGGTAGCAGATATGGACTTTGCAGCACCACCGGAAGTGGTAGCCGCCCTGGAAGCAAGAGCCCGGCATGGAGTTTTTGGGTACAGCGGCGGGTATGGGGGATGGTACCGGGCACTGGCACAGTGGATGGAAAGACGCTATGGCTGGGTACCGGAGCAGGAGTGGGTTTCCACCAGCCCGGGGGTGGTGGCTGCTCTGGATATGCTAATCAGGGCGCTTACCCGCCCTGGCGATGGAGTCATAATCCAGCCCCCGGTTTATAGGCCTTTTTTCTCTGTGGTGCGCAACAATGACCGGAGACTAATCGAAAACCCGCTCTATTTTGACGGACGCAAGTACCGCATGGACCTGGACCAGCTCGGGAAACAACTGGAGGCTGATGTCAAGCTCCTGATTCTTTGCAGTCCACATAACCCGGTAGGCCGGGTTTGGACCCGGGAAGAACTCCTGGCCCTGGGTCAGCTCTGCCTCGAACACGAGATCATAGTGATTAGCGATGAGATTCACTCCGATCTGATTTTCCCCGGCTATCAACACACCGTGCTCGCCTCCCTTTCCCCGGAGATGGCTCAAAACTGCGTGGTCTGCAATGCCCCCAGCAAGACCTTTAACATTGCCGGCATTCAGGCCTCCAATGTAATTATTCCCAATGAAAAAATCCGCCAGGCCTACCGCCAGGTGCTGCGTACCAGTGGACTGGCGTTGCCCAATGTTTTCGCCGTTACAGCTGTGGAAGCAGCCTATACCCGGGGAGAACCCTGGCTGGAAGAATTGCTCATCTACCTGCAGGCAAACTACCGTTTTCTTGAGTCCTTTATCGAGGAGCACCTTCCTCAGATTAAAGTCATCGAACCAGAAGGTACCCACCTGGTCTGGTTGGACTGCCGCGAACTGGGCCTGGATGACCAGCAGTTGGATGACTTTATAAGAGAAAAGGCAGGTCTGCTGCTGGAGTCCGGTCCCATCTTCGGAAGCGGCGGCAGCGGATTTCAACGCGTAAACATCGCCTGCCCTCGCCAGGTGCTGGCACAAGCCCTGCACCGTCTCCACCAGGCTTTCACGTAACACATGGGGACAGTCGTGCAGTCTCCCCATCTTTTATGATTTATTGCTACTGCAAGGGCATAATAAAACTTGGAGGGGCGATTGTGCAATTTGACAACGTTTTTTTAGCCTTTGGATTAACTTTGTTGGCAGGATTATCTACCGGAATCGGCAGTTTGATTGCGCTGATTGCCAAGAGGACCAACACTGCTTTTCTGTCATTGGCCCTGGGATTCGCCGCCGGGGCGATGATTTATGTCTCCATGGTGGAGATCTACTTTCAAGCGCAGCAAACCGCCACCCAAATATGGGGGACTACAGGTTTGTGGGCAGCGGCTGCAGCATTTTTTGCCGGAATGGTCTTTGCATCCTTGATCGATATTATAATACCTGCTTATGGCAACCCTCATTATCCCCGGACGGTAGAAGAGCTTAACCCGGACCATCCCACCATTGACGAGAGCAAGCTTTTTCGCCTGAGTATATTTACCGCTCTGGCCCTGGTTATACATAACTTCCCGGAAGGTATCGCCACTTTTTTATCAGCTCTGCAAGACCCATCCCTGGGAATCGTGATTGCAATTGCCATCGCCCTGCACAATATTCCCGAGGGCATTGCCGTATCCGTTCCTATGTATTATGCAACCGGAGACCGCAAGAAGGCATTTCTTCTGTCATTTCTGTCGGGGCTGTCTGAACCCATCGGTGCGATAATAGGATACCTTATCCTTCTGCCATTCCTGAGTGATGCGCTTATGTCCCTGCTTTTTGCCGCCGTAGCCGGTATTATGGTTTTCATCTCCCTGGACGAACTTCTCCCCGCCGCCAAGGAATACTGGGAATCCCACTACTCCATCTATGGGGTTATTGCTGGAATGCTGGTTATGGCCTTGAGCCTGCTGTTGATTTAATTGATTATTGATTCCATGCCAATAGTTGATTTCACTGCAAAAAGCAATCCCATTCGCATCCTTGCCGGGGGGCAATCTCGTCCCATCCTCTGCTGAGTATTCCTAGTCCGGACAAACCGATTTGGCGCGCAGGTAATTTAGTACCGAAGTAGAATTAAAGCAATATTGGGTTTCGGAAAAGGGGATAGTCGTTTTTTCTCAAAAGCCATCCCCTTGTGTCGGATATTTAAGGGGGGTAAAACAAATGAGTGACAAGAAGGTTTCGGTGGAGAGGGAAGGTCATGTGTTGTTGATCGGTATGAACCGTCCCCAGAAGCGTAATGCCCTGGATTTGGAGATGTTTTGGGAACTGGCGGCAGCCTACGGAGAGCTGCACCATAACCCGGAGCTGCGCTGTGGACTGCTTTTTGCCCATGGGGATCACTTTACTGCCGGTCTGGATTTGGTGGAGTGGGCACCGACGTTTGCCAAGGGCAAGTTTCCTGATATCCCTGAAGGAATGATCGATCCTTTCGGACTGGATGAGGACCGCAGACTAAGCAAGCCTCTGGTCATGGCCGCACAGGGGATCTGCTACACCATTGGTTTCGAAATGCTGCTCACCACCGATGTGCGCGTAGCCGCCTCCGATCTACGTCTGGCCCAGATCGAGGTAAAACGCGGCATCTACCCGGTAGGCGGGGCTACCATAAGAATGTTTCAGGAAATTGGCTGGGCCAATGCCATGCGCTATCTCCTCACCGGAGATGAGATTACCGCTCCAGAGGCATATCGCCTGGGTCTGGTTCAGGAGGTAACCGAGCCGGGGCAGCAGTTTGACCGTGCGCTGGAATTGGCTACCCGTATCTCCAAACAGGCTCCGCTGGGGGTCCAGGCCGCATTACGCTCGGCCCGAATTGCCCGGGTAGACGGAACCCGGCAAGCTCTGGAATGCCTCTTCCCGGACATTAAGCCCATTATGGAAAGCGAAGATGCAGCGGAAGGAGTGCAGGCCTTTATAGAACGTCGGGAGGCCAACTTCAAAGGGCGTTAAGCTGATTCTTGATTAGTATCGCCAAGCTTTGATGCAATCAAGTATTACGAGACCAACCTCGAGAAAAAACTCAGGGTTGGTCTTTGTGTTTTGGGAATATATTTCCTGCCCGGAAGGATACTAACCATGACAGCGAGGAAAGAAACGCTCGTCGTATCGCTCAGACCCGGCACTGATTTTGCCAAAGCATTTAATATGGAGAGATAATTGTGAGCAACAAGTATAGTTTGTTCCTGGCATCCTTATTAATCGTAGCCCTAATCTGCACCGGCCTGGCGGTGCAGGCCCAGGATAGCACCGGTCCGACCACCGTCTATACTCTGAAGGTGGAAAACACCGTTTCCAACGGTACCGCCCGGTATATCGAGCGGGGTTTGGAGCTGGCCGAACGCAACCAGGCTGAGGCGGTAGTAATCCTGCTTGACACCCCGGGGGGTTTGGTTGCGGCTACCCTGGACATTATTCGTGCTATGTCCGCTTCCCGGGTACCAGTTATCACTTACGTTTACCCCCGAGGGGCGATTGCTGCCTCGGCAGGAACATTCATACTCCTCAACGGTCATATTGCTGCCATGTCTCCCCAGACCACCTGCGGAGCTGCCATGCCGGTCACCATGTCGGCCCCCGGCGGGGGAGTACAGGCGGCTGACCAGAAAACCCGCAACTTCCTGGCCGGACACATGAGAAGCATAGCCCGCGAGCGTGGCCGTCCGGTGGATCTGGCAGAGCAGTTCGTCACTAAAAACCTTTCCCTTAATAACGTCGAAGCCCTGGAAAAACAAGTCATAGACCTCGAGGCCAGCTCCATAGATCAACTGCTGCAAAGAATCGATGGCAAAACCGTAGTCCTGCCCGGTGGGAAAAGCCTTTTGCATACAGCCGGGGCACGGTTAGTGGATATTCCTGTCAGCCTGAACGAACAACTGCTGGGGCTGGTGGGAGACCCATCTATTTCCATGATTCTGCTTATGCTGGGTATCTTTGCCCTGGTCCTGGGCCTCTATTCGCCCGGCTTCTTTCTGCCGGAGATACTCGGTTCTATCGGCATTATTCTGGGCCTTTCCGGTATGGGACTCTTTCAGGGCAACCTGACCGCGGCTCTGCTCATCCTCCTGGGAGCAGGGTTATTGGTAGCGGAACTTTTTACACCAACCTTCGGGATTCTGGGCATTGGAGGGCTTATCAGCGTAGTGCTGGGCATCCTCTTCTTCCCGGTGGAACCGCTTATGCCTGCGGGATGGTTTGCCTTTTTCCGCAATACCGCTCTGGGGGTAGGAATTGCCGGAGCCATCTTCGTTACCATCGTAGCAGTCGGCCTGGCCAGGCTGCGGGGCCGCCCTCCCATGCAAGGGGAAAGCGAATATAAAAACAGCATCGCCCTGGCCCTGGAAGACTTGAATCCGCAGGGACATGTCCGCTTAGCCGGGGAAACCTGGTTGGCGACCGTTGCCAACGGAGCCACCGTAAACAGGGGGGAAAAGGTAGTGGTAATAAAACGGGAGGGCCTGCTGCTGACCGTCATTCCCATCCCCGACGACCGGGAAAACAGTGATGACAAGGAGGAAAGACCATGAGTCTGTTTGGCAACCTGTTGACTTTAATTGTAGTTGTTATTCTGGTGATTATCTTATTAAGCTCGGCTATTAAGATTATCCCGGAGTATGAACGAGCAGTACTGTTTCGCCTGGGCCGGTTGGCCGGGCTCAAAGGACCCGGGCTGATTTTCATTATCCCGATTGTTGATCGCATTATACGCACCTCTCTGCGGGTTATAGTATTTGATGTGCCGCCTCAGGAAGTTATTACCCGGGATAACGTTACCTGCAAGGTTAACGCGGTCCTCTACTACCGAGTAGTTTCTGCTGACAAAGCCATTGTGAACGTGGAAAACTACCATGAAGCCACTAATCAGCTGGCCCAGACTACCCTGCGCAGTGTAGTAGGCACAGCCGAACTGGATGAACTTCTCTCCCAACGAGAGAAACTAAACCAGACCATTCAGCATATCGTCGACGACGCTACCGACCCCTGGGGTATAAAAGTAATCGCCGTGGAGATTAAGGATGTGGTCCTGCCGTCGGAAATGACCCGGGCCATAGCCCGGCAGGCAGAAGCGGAAAGAGGAAGACGCGCGGCCATCATCCAGGCCGAAGGGGAGCGGCAGGCATCGGAAAAACTGGCCGAGGCTTCAGCCGTATTGACAAGTACCGAAGGGGGACTGACCCTGAGGCTGCTCCGTTCGATGTCTGAAGTAGCCAACGCTCCTAATACTACCGTACTTTTCCCCTTACCCATGGAATTCCGCAAGCTGTTGCCCAAGTAGACAGCTTGCACCTGCCTGCTGCTCCTCAAACCATGACCTGTGCTACAATAACAGAGGAAAGCAGGCAGAGGATGATTAGTGATGAACATTGTATCGGTTGAGAATGTAACCAAAAGCTACGGAGAAAAAAACCTTTTTGGCAATGTTTCCCTATACATTGATGATAACGATAAAATAGGGCTTATCGGCCTAAACGGCACCGGAAAAACCACCCTTTTGAATCTAATTGCCGGTAAGGATTTACCTGACATCGGTACCATAAATATTTCCCGGGAAATAACCATCGAATACCTGCCCCAAAATCCAGAATTTGACCCGGAAGCCACCGTTCTGGAACAGGTGCTCAGGGGAGATTCCCCCGCCATGCAAGCAGTGCGGGAATATGAAAAAAGCCTGGCTGACCTGGCCAGTCAGCCCGATGACCCGGTCCTACAGGAAAAGCTTCTGCAAGCCACTACTGACATTAACGCCAGCGATGGCTGGCAACTGGAAATTCAGGTAAAAACCATCCTGACCCAGCTGGGTATCAGAGATTTTGCCAGCAGAATGGAGACCTTGTCCGGGGGACAGAAGAAAAGGGTGGCCCTGGCCAGTGCCCTGATTGCTCCCTGCAACCTGCTTATTCTCGATGAACCCACCAACCATATGGACGATGACATGGTGGAGTGGCTGGAAAAATACCTGGCTGACCGCAAAGGCGCTCTTTTGATGATCACCCACGACCGCTATTTTTTGGAACGGGTGGTCCATCGCATCATCGAGCTGGATAATGGCAAATTGTACACCTATCCGGGCAATTTTGGTCTTTTTGTGGAAAAGAAAGCGGAACGAAAAGCCATTCAATCCGCGCTGGAAGCCAAACGGCAAAGCCTTTATAAAAAGGAACTGGAATGGATGCTAACCGGAGCCCGGGCACGCACCACCAAGCAAAAGGCTCGTATCCAGCGTTTTGAGGAACTGAAAGAATCCCGGTCAAAGGTAGACGATGCTCAGATTAATATCTCCGTGGCCCACTCCCGCCTGGGTAAAAAGATTATAGCTGTTCATAACATTAGCAAAAGTTTCGGAGAAAACCACCTCATCCAAGACTTCTCTTATACCTTGTTGCGGGATGACCGCATCGGTATTATTGGACCCAACGGGGCAGGGAAGTCTACCCTCCTCAACATCCTGGCCGGAAAGCTGGCCCCGGATAGCGGCAGTATCGAGACCGGCACTACGGTGAAAATCGCCTGCCTGTCCCAGGAATCGGCTGAGATGGATCCCAACCTCCGGGCGATTGAATACATCCAGGAAACAGCCGGATATGTGTCTACCGCTGAGGGAAGGGAAATCAGCGCGACGCAGATGATGGATAGATTTCTCTTCCCCAAAGACCTGCAATGGACCCCCATCGCCAAACTTTCCGGCGGCGAAAAAAGACGGCTCTATCTGCTCAAAGTCCTGATGGACGCGCCCAATGTCCTTCTGCTGGACGAACCCACCAACGACCTGGATATCGATACCCTCACCGCTCTGGAATCCTATATCGAAGAGTTCAAAGGGGCGGTAATCTCTGTCTCTCATGATCGCTATTTTCTCGATAAAACCTGTCACACCATATTGTCCTTCGCTGGCCAGGGGAGAATAATCGAACATGCTGGTAACTACTCCGATTTCTATGACGGCCAGAAAACCGTTGCCGCCACCGCCCAGCGGGAAAAGGCCGCGAAAAACAATAAGCCAAAGAAGTCGGCCCGCAGTCAGCAGCCCAAATTAAAATTTACTTTCAAAGAACAGCTGGAATACGACCGTGTGGATGATGAAATTGCCGTCCTGGAGGATGATATTTCCCGCATCGATGAGGAAATGAGCCGGGCCGCCAGCGATTTTGTAAAACTGCAGGAACTCATGCAGGTTAAGGATAAACTGGAAGAAGAATTGCTCTACAAACTGGAGCGTCAGGAATATCTGAGCAACCTGGAAAAGCGAATTAAGAACCAGAGTCCTTCATAACCCCGATGGCGAGCCGGAGAGTATTATCAAGGATTCCCCCCAGCTCTGATCAGCACAAATAGCTCCTGTGCAGGGTGCCGGTTTTTCCCCGCCCCCAGGCCCAGCAAAAAACTACCCTTTTCGTCGGGGAAGTGGTATACTAGGCGAGTATGTCTTTATCAGTCAACCAATCCCTGGAGGTCCAGGAAGTTGAAACCACCGTTAGCCAACTCCCGAGGGCTTAAATAAGAACGGGGGTAATTGGTTAGGATAAACATAACAAACCGTAGAGGAGTATTAAATATATTGACAACCTTTGGAGAACTACAGTTAAGCCCCTCGGTAACCCAGGCACTCAGCAATATGGGTTTTGAGGAACCGACCCCCATTCAGGCCATGACTATTCCTCTGGCCCTGGAGGGCAAAGATCTTATTGGCCGAGCGCAAACCGGGACAGGGAAGACCGCTGCTTATGGAATCCCCCTGGTGGAACACTGCCTTATGGAAGAGGAGTTTGTCCAGGGAGTAGTGATTACCCCCACGCGCGAACTGGCCATGCAGGTTGCTGAAGAACTGAACCGGATCGGACAATTTAAAAACATCCGTTCCTTGCCAATATATGGTGGACAGGAAATCGATCGGCAGATTAAATCACTGAAAAATCGCCCCCAGATCATTGTGGGTACGCCGGGACGCCTTATGGATCACCTGAGAAGAAGGACCATCCGGTTGCAGCAGGTCAAAGTAGTAGTTCTGGACGAAGCCGACGAAATGCTAAACATGGGATTCAAAGAAGACATTGAGTCCATACTGGAGCAAATGCCCAGCGAACGTCAAAACCTGCTATTTTCGGCAACCATGCCTTTTCACATCCAGAGGATAGCCTCCCAGTTTATGCATCAGCCGGAAGTGATTCACATCAATCCCCGGGAAGTGACGGTAGCGAATATTGACCAGCACTATGTGGAAGTCGCTGAACGGCAAAAGCTGGATGTAATCTGCGGTCTACTGGACATGCAGAACCCTGATGCCGCGATAGTTTTCAGCCGCACCAAGCGCCGGGTGGATGAGATATCGGAAGCATTAAGCAAACGTGGCTATTTAGCCGAAGGCATTCACGGCGACTTGAGCCAGAACAGCCGGGATACTGTTATGCGCAAGTTCAAGGCTGGATCGATTGATGTTCTGGTGGCTACCGATGTGGCCGGGCGCGGGTTGGATATTACCGGAGTGTCGCATATATACAACTTTGATATTCCCCAGGATCCGGAAAGTTATGTCCATCGCATTGGGCGTACCGGTCGGGCTGGGGAAAAGGGCATGGCAGTGACTTTTGTCACGCCGCGGGAATTAGGACACCTGAGGTCTATTGAAATGCATACCCGGCACGCCATAACGCGCAAGCCGGTTCCCACTGTCAACGAAGTATTGATCGGTCTACAGCGGGTAGCCGTTGATAACCTGTTGGACGTTTTGGAAAAGGGTGAAGCTCACCAGTACAAGAATCTGGCAGAGAGCCTGCTGGAAGATCATGATTCCGTTTCTCTTTTATCCGCAGCTTTGAAAATGCTGACCCGAGTACCGGACCACAATACCCATGTAGAGCTATCCAGCGCTCCCCCCATCGCCATAAAAAATCCGAGCGAGCGCAGAACCAGAAAGAACCCTACACCAAGAAGATCCAACCAGGGCGATACCGGAAAGACCGGAAGAAAAGCACGCACCTAATAAATACGCCCAAAAAGCAAACAAGCTACTATTCTCTTGTTTGCTTTTTTTGATGCAATAGAAAGACGTCTATTGCTTCCCCAAAGGCCAGGCTAGCCTTCAATGATACCGATACCGATGGCACCGGGACCGGAATGAGCTCCCACGGTGGCTCCCACCGGACCTTGGTATATCAAGCCGTTGAAGTTCAGACGGTCCCGAAGCTCAGCCATAAGGAAATCGGCGTCCTCCTCGCAGAGGGCATGCTGTACACAAATAACGGCATTTTCAGCGTTTTTTATCCGCTTTGCCGCTTCATCCACCAGGGCCAGCAAGGCCTTCTTCCGGCTGCGTACTGCCTTGAGCGGATGAACCACCCCATCTGCGAATTCGCAAACCGGCTTGATATTTATCAACTTGCCCAGCAGTACAGCCGCACCACCGATGCGTCCCCCCGCCCGCATATAGGTTAGCTCATCTACAGAAAAAAGCGATACTACACTGGGGAGCATACCTTTTATCTGGTTTACCAGCTCGGTAAGGCCGGTGTTTTTCTGAGCAATCATCTGGGCAATCCAGATCTCCAGAGCTGCCTGGCCACCGCCGCAAGTATTGGACTCCAGCACCTCTAAATTCATATCCCGGTGGTTCTTCAAGAAGACATTTCGGGCAATGGTTGCCGCCTGATAATTGGCCGAAAGTTTTCTGCCAATAGTGGTGACAAGCAGTTCCCGGTAACCCTCCCGGTACTTTTCCTCAAAGGCTTCGAGCCATTCAGTAATACCGGCCGTGCCCGTTTTGGGAACCTGATCGGGCCGATGCTTCATCCGCTCATAAAACTCTTGACTGCTAATATCGATGTTCTCCCGATACTGCTCTTGGCCATCAAAGTTAATATGAAATGGGACTTCCCGTATATGGTATTTTTCCTGTATCTCCCGGGGAATGCTCCCTGCCGAATCCACTATCTGGGCAATTCTTCCCTTCATCCTATCCGCTCCTGTTGGCTTGGTATCTGCATTCCATAGTTGCCATTATTATACTGGTAAACATTATCTCCACAATTTCAGAGTCCTATAATGTGAACCAGATAAAAGCCTCCTTTATTTCTCACAAAAAAGGAAATTTAGAAAATATAATGAATTATTCAAATATTGTAGTTTCTTAAGCAAGAGATTACGTAGTTGGACTTAGAGAGGGAAAAATGGGGGGTCTTATATGTCTGAGTATCTGGAAAAGCTTACTATTAGTGAAGCATTTTATCACACTGTCAACCTATACCCGGAGCGCAGTGCTCAACTGTTCAACCCTGATCTGTATTACGGCGACAATAACGGCC
>CAZLYH010000057.1:0-12728 GCA_964563775.1 uncultured Syntrophomonadaceae bacterium
GTCATAGAGGAATTGTTTGCCCACCCGGTTCATTTCCAGCGTCCGCTCCAGGTGTCCGCTGTCGTCCAGAGCCGCCTCGGCAGCCTTCTGGGCCAGCAGATTGACATTAAAGGGATCCTTTACCTTCTCCATGGCCCTGGCAATGTCCGGGGTGGTCAACGCATAGCCGACCCGCATTCCGGCCAGGCCGTAAATCTTTGAGAAGGTATGCAGAACTACGATAGGTGTTTTGCCCAGGAAATTTAGCCCGCTTGTCACCGCGGGGTCATCCACATATTCAAAGTAGGCCTCATCAAAAACCACCAGCGTTTGCGCTGACATCCCGCTTAAAAACTGCTCCAGTTGTTGGCCGGTCAGAGCCGTACCCGTCGGATTATTGGGGTTGCAAACATAGATAATTTTGGTACGGTTATTAACCGCCCTGACCATACCCTCCAGGTCATGGCGCTGGTTTTTAAAAGGAACCTTTATACACTCTGCACCCAGGACGGTCGCGGTTATTTCATATTCGGAAAAAGTAGGCTGAGCCAGCACTACCTCATCCCCAGGCATCAGAAAGGCATCAGCCAGCATTTTCAAAAGCTCGTCGGATCCATTACCAATGACAATTCCCCGGGGATCAAGATCGTAGATACGGGCCAGCTTTTGTTTCAAGTGATAACAATTACTGTCGGGGTAAAGGTGCACCGTATCCAGGGCTTCCCGCATGGCCTGTTGGGCCAAAGGCGACGGTCCCAGGGCGTTCTCATTGGAGGCCAGCTTGATGATATCCGTAACACCCAGTTCCCTTTTTACCTCGTCAATGGGTTTTCCCGGCACGTAGTCCTTGATTTTGAATATCTCCGGACGTGCCCGGTCCTGAACATAATCGGGCATCTAATTAACCTCCCTATCGCTAACTGCTTTTTCATGCGGGTATTCATTCATCTTCGCCGGGTGTTCCTACCCTGCGACGGCTCCCGCGTATTAATACCCGACCGGGTTTTCGCCGCGGAACCGTTCTTCTATTAATAAAGAAAAGCCGACCATCAGTCTTTGGACCTGCTGTCAGCTCGCCATGCAGGGTTAAAACGTGGATGAACAGGTCATTGGATCTGGTTGCACCCAGTCCCCTGTCCTCGCCGCCACTCTACTTATTATAATAGCATCCCCGCTATGAAAGTCGGTAAAGAAAAGGCAGCCTGGTGTACAGCCTCGTTATAGTATTTTAACCCAGGCAACTTATCCCTGTCACTTGATAATTGGCGCGGATCCTGTTTTTTGCTGGCGATAGTAAATGCCCAGGGGCCACTTACATAGGTGGGCACTGTTGCCAGGTAAACCAGCGTTAAGGGGAAGACGGCCGCCAGGTTACGATAGGTGGAAGTAAAAGCATCCTGGTAGAAGAGGGGTGATTCTGCTTGCACTACCACCATCCCCTCCGGATTAAGTATGCTGAAAACATTTTTATAAAAAGAATGGGAGAAAAGCTCCACTGCCGGTCCTACCGGATCGGATGAATCAACAATGACGATATCGTAGCGCGACGATGTATTGCGAACATACTCAATACCATCGGCAAAATACAGATTCAGGCGGGGATCGGAAAAAGCGCAGGAGATGGTGGGAAGGTATTCCTGACAGGTTTTTACCACCCGCTCGTCAATCTCCACCATATCAATAGCCTGGACCTGGCTATGGCGGGCAACTTCCCGCAGTGTGCCCCCATCGCCGCCGCCAATAATCAGCACCCGTTGAGGATGGGGATGGCTGTTCAGGGCTACGTGGGCGATCATTTCATGGTAGATAAATTCATCTTTTTCGCTTACCTGCAAGGCACCATCCAGGACCAGTGCCCGACCCCATTCGAGGGTATCAATAATAGCCAATTCCTGAAAAGGCGTCTTTTCCGTATGCAGGATGTGGTTGACCTTCCATTTGACTACGTATCCGGGGGTATTGGTCTCATGAAACCAGAAGTCGTTCACACTAACACCTCCATGAACCTGCCCGGGGGTTCCCGGACCAGCCGAAAGCATCTAATATTTCGCCATGCAGTCATAGTCAGATCGCCTGGTGGGCAACTTGACACCGACTCACGCTTACAATGCCAAAACGGTAATAGTAAAACGGGAAATAAAACCAGCCCGTAGTACCCTCAAGGCGTTTTTCTCTACATTACAATAGATCCCGCAGAATATTCAGGTTCGTCCCGACAGCCTCTTTATCATTGAAATCCAAGGCCAAAAGTGTAGCCTTGATAATATCGTCAGTTTCCGAGTTCTTATAGTTTTGCGCCCATTGCTTAAGAAATACAATCAGCTCAGGTTCATCCCGGCGGATTATTACCAGATCTAAAATAGTAAGAAGAAAGCGCATTTCTTCCGCGCTGATAACCTCACGCAGAGCCAGATCGGCAATCAGGCTGGCGGCTTCGTCATAAAGCTGTTTTTCCTCTTTTTGCATCACCGCTGGTCAATCCTTTGGGCATCACGCATACTCTGCTTTTGCAGATCAAAGACGATGGGAATGCTTACCCCGCTTCTCCCATCGCGATTCTTCTCAATTATGAGATAATAATTGGCATCGGGATAACGAGCGATCTCCTCATTTTCCTCCCGATCCTCCCGGGGAATGGGAGCCAGTTTTAACATAAGGTCGCACTCGTTTTTCATACGCTTGGCCCCCTGTAGTGTACCATCGGGGTTTAATTGCACCAGGCACATCACCGCTATTTTCAGGTTCTGGGCCAGCATTTTTTGCGTCTTGACGATCTGCTCCAGTATTTGCCACTCAGATAGCCGGGGATCAACCTTTTCCATACGCCCCACATAGTCCACCACCATCATCTCGATGTTCTTTTGCGCTTTGAATTTACGAGCAATGGAGATGGTCTTCTCCGGGGTCAGGTTGGGACAAGGATAGGAATAAAAGCCACTTTCCCGCAAGCGCGAATACCCATTCAGTATTAGGGAGAGTTCAGATTCATTGATGTCTCCGGTGCGAATGCGATCATGTTCAATCCCTGAAAGTATCGAGCCCCAGCGCAGCGCAATCTGCTGGCGGCTCATCTCGGTATTCAAGTAAAGTATATTTTTGCCGTGGTCCACCGCAATCGTCCGGGCGGTATGCAAGGCAAAGGCGGTTTTGCCGTGACCGGTCTGGGCCCCCAGTATAATCAAGTCGCCGGCCTTATAGCCCAAGGTAATATGGTTAAGGTTTTCGAAGCCGGTGCTGAGGCCATCCAGAGGAATGACCCCCTTATACAGTTCCCTGATTTCCTTGAAACGCAGAAAACGTCGTTCCACCTCATCGTAACCCAGAGCGGCCATTTCAGCAGGCGAATCTACATGATCATCAATCTCCAGGGCAGTCAAGTTGGTCAACTGCTCTTCCGCCGCCATTAGCATCTGTTCTACATCTTGATCGGGCATTTCCGCCAGGCGTTGATAATTCTCCTTCAGGAAAGCTTCAAATTTCCTTAGCCGAGCTTTATCTTTTACTCTCTTAATCCAGTATTTAATGTTTTCATCATCTATATAATGTTCCGCTATGTATTTGAGTTCCTCGAGTTCCCGGGGATGAGTCAGCAAGCCTAGTCCGTGTCCTTCTTTGATGATCTCGACATAGGTGGGATGAATCTCCCGTTCATACAGGCTGCAGGCCAGGGCAAAAATGGTAGCATTACGCGGGGAATAAAAATCGGTGGAAATCAGAGCATTGTGAGCCTCAATGCAGGCGTCCTCGTTATGCAGCATGGAGGAGAGGACCCGGCGCTCGCTCTCCAGATCATATAGATACTCTTCCGTAATCTGTTCACTAAACTGCAGGTTCAAAAAGCCACCACCCCAGAAGTTTTACAATATCCGGGAAAATATCGTCGGAAATGAAAACGGGGTATTCTAAAAACCCCGTCATCATACTTTATTATACCTTATACCTTACTTTTTCGCTCTTCCAAGCTTAAGGGAGGAACATAAATCTCATATTCTGCCGCTGGCGTTTTGCGGGTGGGTTGACTGGCCGGTTTCTTTTCACCCTTGCTGCGCTTTTTAAACTCCCGGAACTCTTTCTCAGCGTCTTCGACCCGGCGGATTTCCTTTACCATCCAGTTGTTAAGAATACTATCCATATATTCCAGCCCGCCATTTTTGGTCCTCTGGCACATTATTTCTCCGGCCTTCATAATCATGGCATGGGAAAACCCCCAGTCATAGCGCCATTTGTAATAGACCTTCTTGCGAGCTACCGCATTCATATCAATACCAGTAAACTGCCCGAACTCGAGCACATCCGGATCAAACTGTTCCAGACGCACTTCCGGCGATTTCTTGGGATCGGTATAAGTGTTGAAATAAAGCTCCAGGCCTTCTACAGTATTTACATTGTATTCCTTCAGATCGCGGGCAATACGACTGATTTCGCGGGGGTTGTATATATTCCGTTCAAAACACAGCTCCAACATGCACAGCAAGAATTCCGGGGTAAACGCCATTTCCTCCAGCCAGCGGCGTAATTCACTAGCCATCTTGACACTGAGCAGGTTGCCGGTCTTCTTGGAAATAAAGTCGGCCACCTTTTTGTAGCTGCCATTGGCGTAAGAAGTTATGTCAGCAGCCAGCTGGCTCTTTTTCTCCTCCTCCAGGTGAGACTCCAGTTCCAGAATTCTCTCCTGGTACTGCTGCAGAAGCTGATCATTCTTCTCATCCTTGCCATCCCCTGCGGCCATTTGGGGATGGTCTCTTCTTAATAACTGATCCAGCTTGTCCAGTAATGGCTCAATAAAAATAACTCGTTCAGTGAAGTTCTTTTTGCTTTTGTCCAGACAAATAATGCTCCGTTCTTCCAGGCGCGTCAGTTTACGGGATAACTTCTGTTTGGTAAGGAAAGGACAGGCTTGCATGACCTGACCCGTGCTGATTCCAGTCTGGTAAAGGGGCCGGGATTGTTGCAGGGCATAAAAAAGGGAAGATAACACGCCGATATCCTCCACTTCCAGATCCAATTCCTGGGCATAAAAAAATAAAACACCGGGAACGGACGCAAAGCCCCACCGGTACGTCTCTACAGTTGACCTTTTCTGCATATCCTTGCCATCCTCCATGGTCTTCAAAGGTAAATGCATTATAGCACCCTGATGCAGCTTAAACAAAAATGTAAAATAGAGGTTAGAGACAAAAAAGAACCGGTCAAGGTAAAAAATTCTTTTTATGGCCCTTGGTTCGCTTCGGTGATTATTTTTGCCACTTGACTAGTCAAAAAACAGGACTGTGTGCCTGGGTCTCATACCTGCAAGCAGCAAAAGCGGGACCCGGCGGCCCCGCTTTAGTTAAAAACGCCATATGACATTTGGCCAAGGGGATGGGATCACAGCCTCCCCTGTTCCAGGGTATTCCTGATCTGTTGCATAAGAGAGGTAATGCGGTCATAGTCAGCCCGGGACCAGCTTTCCCGGAATAACTCATTCAAGCGCAAACTGGTTTCCAGGTAATTCTGTTCGGCCCGGGCCGCCTTTTCAGCCTGCTCCGGCCGGTAACCGGGATTAGGATAAACCTCCCGGGCGTGCGCCAGTTCAAATTCCTGCAAATAGTCGGGAATAAAGACCGCCAGTCCCAGTTCCTTGTTAAGATATTCACCCAGTGACAACTGGGACTCAGGTTCACCATGGACTATAAACACACCCCGCGGGGACTGTACAAACTGTTTTACCCAGTCAATCAGGCCATTCCGGTCGGCATGGGCGGAGTAGGCATCTATAGAACGAATCTGGGCGTTCACAGCCACTTTTTCCCCATGGATGGTGACTTCCTTTTCTCCTTCCATAATACGGCGTCCCAGCGTCCCCGCTGCCTGGAAACCAACAAAGAGAATGGTAGATTCCGACCTCCACAGATTATGTTTAAGGTGGTGTTTAATCCTTCCCGCCTCACACATTCCGCTGGCGGAGATAATAATAGCTCCCCGGCGAATTTCATTCAGCTGCATGGAATCCTGTTGGGTGCGGGAATACTTAATGTTGATGACGCTGGCGGGATCGGGAAAACGTTCCAAATAGTCGTGCGCTGCTGCGTCGAATAAGTGGCGGTGCTTTAAAAAGATTTCCGTGGCGGTAATGGCCAGCGGACTATCCAGGTAAATTTCAATGGAGGGATCCAGTTTTTGCTCCAAAGAAAGTTTCATCAGATCGTACAGTAAATCCTGGGTCCTTTCGACGGCAAAGGCGGGAATGATGAGATTGCCTCCCCGGGCCATGGCTTCACGGATAATCTCTCCCAGGGCTTCGCTGCGGTCCCCTACGTCCTGGTGATAACGGTCTCCGTATGTAGATTCGATAATCAGGTAATCGGTATTCTCAATAATAGCTGGATCTTTTACAATGGGCTGGTTTACATTGCCCAGGTCTCCACTGAAAACCAGCTTGGTTTTGTCTTCACCTTCACTTACCCACATTTCGATAATGGCTGCACCCAGGATGTGTCCCGCTTCGCGCAGGCGAATTTCAATGCCGGGAGCCGGGCTGATCGTTTCATCAGTATTAAGGGAATGAAACTGACTCATGGAGTCCAGAGCATCCTCAATTGTATAGATGGGGGTAATGGGTTTTTTGCCGGAACGACTTAACTTGCGGTTTTTTCTCTCCACCTCCGCTTCCTGGATATGGGCCGAGTCGGGCAGCAAGGCGGAACAGAGTTCTTTCGTGGCATGGGTGCAATAGATGGGGCCTTTAAAACCCTCCTTGCAAAGTTTAGGTACCAAACCGGTATGGTCGATGTGTGCATGCGTCAGGATCAAAAAATCGATACTGGCGGGATCAACGGCAAAGTCCTGGTAGTTTCTTTCCTGCAGGGATTTGGGTCCCTGAAAGAGACCACAGTCAACGGCAAAGCGGACCTGCTCGGTTTCCAGCAGAAAAAAAGACCCGGTAACCGTTCGGGCCGCTCCAAGGAATTGAAGTTTCAAAATCCAACCCACGCTTTCCAAACATTCTTGGTAACATTATACTGCAATTATCTTCCTGGCGTCGCGCTTTTTGGAAAGCTTGTTGAATTCCTGATAAAAATTGACTACCTCATAACGGATCAGATCCAGGTTGTTTCCCATTAGAACTCTTTCCAGAGTGCTGAAACTGGTGCGGCCGAATTCCAGCACCACCTCACTACTGTCCAGTTCCTCTACATGCTGGCTGTAGCGATTGTGAACCTGCTCAAATAGAGCATAATACAGTTCCTTGATCTGCCCAACGCGCCGGCTCACCTGGGTCAGGTCAAAATCGTCCCGTTCCACAATATGCATCAAGCTGTGGAACAAGTTGTGCAGCAGCTTATTGTTAAACACGGCTGCCATGGCGTCACGCTTGTACTGCTTGTACAACAGGTAATGCAAATAGCCCTTCAACTCCCGCTGTCCGTTAGGAGCCAGGACTTCGTAAGCATTAAGGAGTTCGACTTCGTTGATTGTGATATCTCCCAGCAAAGAAGAAACCTCCCTTAAATCAATATTTAAAGGAGGTTTTCCACTAGCATGGCTATAATTCCTTTAGTTATTTATCGTAATATTCGAAGCAAATGCCGTGCCATTCGATGAATTTCTTTTATTTTCATTACCCGCCGGTGTTTGATAAAGCCGAGCTGTGTCGACGCAGAAAACTTCCCATTCGTTCTATGGCCTGTTCGATGTTGGGGACACTGGCCGCATAGCAACAACGAATAAAGCCTTCCCCACTGCTGCCAAAGGCATTGCCAGGCACTACCGCCACCTGCTCCTCGCGCAGCAGCAGTTCACAAAAATCTTCACTGCTCATGCCTGTTCCTTTAATAGAAGGAAAACAGTAAAAGGCGCCCCGCGGCTCGAAGCAATCCAGTCCTATCTCTCGCAGCCCGGAGAGAATAAGCTTGCGGCGGAAGTTGTAATTCTCCACCATTTTGCGCATCTCCCCTTCACCGTGCCGCAAGGCCTCCACCGCCGCCTTTTGAGACATAATCGGAGCACACATGATGGTGTACTGGTGAATTTTGTTCATAGCGGCGATAAGGTCGGGATGACCACAGGCAAAACCAACCCGCCACCCGGTCATGGCAAACGCCTTGGAAAACCCATTCATTACCAAAGTGCGGTCTTTCATGCCCGGGAAAGAAGCAATAGAAACATGCTGGCCTTCATAAGTAAGTTCGGAGTAAATCTCATCGGAAATTACGATAAGATCATGGCGAATAATGATATCCACCAGGGCCTGCAAATCCTCATGACGCATAATACCGCCGGTGGGATTATTGGGATAAGCGAGAATCAACACCTTGGACCGGGGGGTTATGTTTTTCTCCAATATATCCGGGCGCAGGCGATACTGGTCGCTATCGAAAGTTTCCAGGGGTATGGCTTTGCCATGCACCAGCGCTGCGCCGGGGGCATAAGCAACATAGCAGGGCTCCGGTACCAGAACCTCGTCTCCCGGTTCGATCAGAGCGCGCAGAGCCAGGTCAACCGCCTCACTCACCCCGATGGTCACCAGCACCTCATGGGCCGGTGAGTACTCCACACCGATTTTGCGTTTCTCGTAAGCAGCAATCTCTTCGCGGAGTTCCAGCAGTCCCTGGTTGGAAGTGTACATGGTATAACCCCGCTCCAGAGAATAGAAGCAAGCCTCGCGAACATGCCAGGGGGTTACAAAGTCCGGCTCCCCTACCCCAAGAGAGATTACTCCTTCCGTCTGCATGACCAGGTCGAAAAATTTGCGGATGCCCGAAGGGGGAATTGATTTTACCGTACTGGTCAAATATTTATCCATCTGTGTCACGGGCTCACCACCAACCTTTTATCTTCTTCCGGTTCCTCAAAAATGAAGTTCTCCTGCTTATAGCGTTTGAGGATAAAATGAGTCACCGTACTCTGCACTTCGTCCAGGGTGGAGAGTTTATGAGAAACGAAGGCGGCGATATCTTTCATGGAATCGCCACTAACCACCACGGAAAGGTCGTAAGTGCCGCTCATCAGGTAAACGCTGCGCACCTCGGGAAAACGACAGATGCGCTGGGCCACCCGGCTAAACCCTACTTCCCTTTCCGGTGCCACCTTGACATCAATCATGGCAGTAACACCGTCTTCCCCTGCATGTTCCCAGTTTATAATGGTGCTGTAGCCCAGGATGGTCTTATCCTTCTCCATATCCTCAATGGCAGCGCGAACCTCATTCTCACTGGCATCCAGCATAACGGCCATGGTGGCCGCGGACAGGTGGGCATCATTTTCCATCAGCTTGAGAATCCTTCTCTTCAGATCCATTGCCCCTTACCTCCTTCAAAATGACAATAGGTTTTGGAAAGCCAGTTCTTATAAGGCCCGGCTTTCTGTCCCTGGAATACAAAAAGCCCTCATCCCGTAAGGGACGAGAGCATTTCTCCCGCGGTACCACCCTAATTGGCGTGCGCCCTGCTTTGGTCCGGTAACGGCGGAAACCCGTCCGGCTTAGTGCCCGCAGGCAGTACACCGGAACTCCCGGGTGGCCTTCATCAAGTTTGCTGTTGCCGACTTTCAGCATCCCGGCTCTCTGTTAAACAGCGTTCCCGATTACTCTCCCGATCATTGCTTTTCAACCTATTGCTAAAAATGCTAGCACTCCGCCCGCCTTACGTCAAGACCTTCCGGTTTGGATATTGGTGGTATATTACCCCTATTTAAACAAAAGGAATTTCTTTTTCAGCAGCTTGAATTCCACCAGATAACCCGCCAGCAGCAGTACCAATAGGGCTACTGCTGCACACCTCTCTTTTACCAGACGGTTTTGTAGATTCTCGATAAGTTGCTCCTTTTCGCCCGCTAGGCTATAGACACTGCTCTTCTCCTCCTTGAGAGAAGCCAGCTGGTGAATCTTATGATAGAGCTCATCTTCCAGTTTCCAATAGCGGGATGACCAGGACATCCGGTCTGCCTTTAAATCCTTAACCCACTGCCGCGTCACCTGTTCCTGTTCTGCTGTGGTCAGGGTAAAAGCCTCGTATACCGGAATCCCCTGCACCCCCGGCGGTGCCTCCATACCAGTAAGGCGATAAAGGGTGGGAGCAATATCCACGGTCATGGTGCCAGTTACAATACCCCCACTAACACAGCGGGGACTACGGATAACCAGAGGGACCTGGTCACTGGCGGAAGCACTGCGGGCACCGGTTACGATAATGCAAGACCGGTAGTAGAGCTTTTCTTTACGCAACTCGGCCAGGAAATTTCCCAGCCCCTTGTCAAACTCCTGCACCGCTTGAAAATAGGTTTTCTCATCCAGGCTCAGCATGGCTTTCATGCAGTCATCCAGGTAAACATAAGTAAGGTAGGGATTGTTGGTGCGGAAATTGTTCATGGCCCGCTGCAGGACCTCCCGATCAGTGGCACTGCTTTTTAAAGATATATAATCCTTTTCCCCCGCTCCGAACCGGCGCAGCTTCCCCCCGGAACCATCAATAACGGCCACCTTTTTACCGTACTTGCGGAACACATCTGTTAGCAGTTCAACATTGGGTTGGTCCTGGGAACTATAATAACGGTGTTCCTGTGGCCAGGCGCCTGACAGCAGACTGGCCTCAGCCGCCTCACAAGTTTCTGCCTTTAGTGCCAGGGAGGACTGGTCAATGACTCCTTCACTGGCCAGGTGCCTCAGGTTGTTCACAGGGACGCTGGTATAGGCCTCCCGGCTCAACCCATCCACACTAATAATAAAGACACGTTCAACCGTAAACGGCCCCGCGGGCTCCTTCTCTTCCGCATTAACCGGGTTCGCCAGACAAAAGACCAAAAACAGCACCGGTAAAATGAGAATGTAGCGCTGCAAAAGCATTCCACCCCCTCCTTATTTACCTATTATTATTTCTGGAAAGGGTGGATTATACCGGATTACTAGTAACGGCCGCTGCGAATAATGGAATAAGCCAAAAACAGACCCAGGATTATGCCCAGGGCGAAGCCGGTTTCTGCCAGAGGAATGCGAGATAAAAACCCCGCCCCCATCTTTTCTACCACCAGAGCGGTACCCACAATTAGTGCAGCCAGGATTATTGCCAAAGAGATGCGGTTGGAGATGACATCCAATCGGTTGATAAGCTTATTGGCATTAGCATGTTCCAGCCGTAGTCGCAACTGCCCCTCTTCCAGGGCCTGCAAAATATTGTTCATCTGCCGGGGAAAATCCTTGGTCAGTTCCAGGTAATCCACGGTGGTATTAAGCAGTTGGCGCTGTATTCTTTCATGCGAAAACTTGCGGCGCAGCAACTTGCGGCCGTAGGGTTTGGCGATATCCAAAATGCTAAGCTTGGGATCCAGCTCACTAACGATATTTTCCACGGTCATCATCATTTTTACCAGCAGTGACAGCTCGGCGGGCATGCGTAACTGGTAGTAGGCAGAAAGATCTATGAGTTCAGACAGTGATTGGGCTATATCTATCTCCGACAGGGGCAGGTTCATATATTTCTGTTGCAGACGGGACACGTCCCGCCGGAACTCCTCGTAATTTACATATTGGGCGCCGACACCTATTTCCAGCAGCGAGCGGGTTACCCCTTCGGCATCATAGCGCATCATATTGACCGTAAGGTTCATACAGCGTTCCTTCATCAGCTCATCCAGAATTCCCACCTGGCCAAAGTCGTAAAAAACGATCTGCTCTCCGGGAAGAACGCCAATATTCCCCGGATGGGGATCAGCATGAAACAGCCCGAAATCATATACCTGTTTAAACAAGGATTCTATTAAATGCACCGCAATCTTTTTGTTGTCATAGTTGGATTGGCGCAAGGCCTCAAAGTCCGATATCTTTATACTCTCCACATATTCCATGACCAGGACCCGCTGGGACGAATACTCCCAGAAGACCCGGGGAATAAGCACGTGCTTATCCCCCTCAAAGTTGCGGTAAAAACTGTCGGCATTGCGAGCCTCTTTGCGGAAATCCAACTCATCAACCAGAGCTTGACCTAATTCATCCACGATCTCAGTGATCCTGTAGAGACGACCAAAATCACTGCGTTTTTCCAACAGGCGGGCAATCTCCATAAGAATAATCAGATCATTTTCCACGATCTTTTCAATGCCCGGCCGCTGGATTTTCACCACCACACGCTGCCCTGACTTAAGGACCGCTTCATGGACCTGTCCAATAGAAGCCGCTGCGATAGGTGTCTCCGTAAAAGAGGCAAAGGTTTCTTCCATCTTAATGGCCTGGCGGTCAAGTACCTCCAAAACCCTTTCCATCGGAACGGGGGGAACATTATCCTGAAGTTTTTGCAATTCATTTATGTAACTGGCGGGAAAAATATCGGGGCGGGTGCTCAAAATCTGCCCCAGCTTTACGTAGGTGGGGCCCAGTTCCTCAAAGGCCCGGCGCAGTCTTATCGCTGCGCTGTAGCCGGAAAACTCACGGTCGACTGGTCCGCGCTCCTTGCGCCGCAAAAAATGAAAGCTAAACCGGTCAAAAAGGGAACCGAACCCATGCTTGATGAGAATATTCGCCACTTCACGGTATCTGGGCAGACGCTTGATGCGATTAACTGCTCCCAACCTTATCAAGTCAAACTCCTCCGTTTAAAGCCACGCCATAAAGCTGCCAAAATTAAAAACGGCTGCCGGGGCTTCCCGGCAGCTCCAGTGCTATTGATTTTTCTGTTCCAGTTCCTTGAGCCGGTTTTCCAGCGCCTCAAACTCGGAACGGCTAACCATGCCCATATCCTGGTGCCATGATTCTATTTCGTCTTTAATCATCTTGCGGA
>CAZLYH010000058.1:0-12686 GCA_964563775.1 uncultured Syntrophomonadaceae bacterium
GATACCGGTTGTCTGGTGGCCCTGACCAAGACGGTGCATTACGATGTTCAGTTCTCCGGTGATGTCAAGACCGCGCTGTTTGGCGGCGAGGGCCTGGTGCTGGCTACCTTGAAAGGGCCGGGAACGGTCTGGCTGCAATCCCTGCCCTTTTCCCGTATGGCCGACCGCATCATTTCCGCCGGCAGAAAAGGAGGTAAAGGAAAAGAGGAAGGCAGCTTGCTGGGCAATGTGGGCATAGGAAATCTATTAAGCAACGATTGACAGGCATCGTATATTGATTTGACCAAGGGGGTGAAGGGGGCATCGTTTGATATGGTGTCCCCTTTCCAATTAGTTTCGACCTTTGCTATAATACCGGAGAATCGGTTTTTGTAACTAAAAACGGTGTTGGTGATATGGTTGTAATGAGTATTGAAGCTTATGAGCGTCAGCAAGGACTTATAGACCTTATATTAAGCTGGCCTAATCCTATCCATTTTTCCAATACGTAGGAGGTATAACTCACCTGCATGGCGAAAAAAGAACGGGAGGAATGAATTATGGGTAAAATAGGCAGAAATGACCCCTGCCCTTGTGGGAGCGGTAAAAAATACAAGAAATGTTGTATGGATAAGGACGAGCAAAACTTCGCCAGGCCAAGGGCATCAAACCAGGGGAGGGGTCACTGGTCGTTTGAAAAAGTAAATGAAATGAGTACGGCTGACATTATTGATAAGTTAGCGAGCCTGGGTATCCATCATGACGAGAAAGCTTTTCTTAAAGACGTGGAGGAATGCTATTCAGCTGAACAAATAGCGAATAAGTGGTTTAAGATCTTTCGGGTTGTGGCTGCAGGCAGGGATCTGGATTTTCCGCTGTTTGCTGCCTGGGTTTTATGGGAGAGGATGGCACCTGAATACCTATTGTCGATGGAGCAAATGAGTGATTGGGTCGATAAGGGCTATGGTTATTCAGTAGATAACAATCCGGAATCAGCCTGCGATGTTTGGTTAGAGGTTTGGGAGGCACTTAAATACAGGATTAAACCTGAGTTCAAGGATCTTGATTTTCTGGAACAGCAATACAGTGGAAGCTTCTTTATATCCAACGTCTGCCAGGACTTGGAGGAAGAGTTGCACAATGCCGGTTTTAAAGATAAAAAGTATTTTGAAAAGAGGATTGATTATTGCCGGGATTTTTGCAACTATTTTCCCGATGAAGATGAACTGATTATTCATAATATGAAACGGGCTATTGCAGAATCATATCTCTGTTTAAAGAACATAAGCGCAGCCGAACATGAGTTTCAAGAAATCATTGCAGATTACCCCGATAATCCCTGGAGTTACATCGCGTTTGGGGATATGTATTGGTTTTACCAGGATATAATTGGGGATTTCAACAAAGCCAAAGTATTATACGAAAAAGCACTTGCAGTAGCCAAAGAAAAGGCTGATATTAGCGTCATACGGGATAGACTGGAAGACCTGGATGCTGAAATGAAGCGGGTGACGGTCTGATGGGGAGGTTGACAACAGTCAACCCCGGCGTAGGTCTAAAAGTGTGAAGGGAGAAGTGAAATGACACAGCGTCTGGTCAGTGAATATTCCAACCAGTTGCACCAACTGCTGGTTTCGGTATCCAAACATCTTTATTTTGGCAGTGACGGCCAGGTCAAATATCAAGAGAAACCGATGGAGGTCAATATAAGCAATTGCAGCAAATCCCGCCGGGAGCATTTGGTTTACTATATTTTGCGGGATCATTACAGCGGAACTTTTGCCCTGAGAATTGCTTCTACCAGAAGGCTAATTCCTCTGGCCGATTTTTTATATTACGCCTGGAGTGAAGATGTAGGGGAAGACAAGTTCATCCGGGGGATACCCGATGCTATTATGATTCCCCGTATCATTTACCTGGAAGGCCTTGCTGCTGGCTTAAACCATCTAAACGTTAGCGTACTGCATCCTTCCAGTGGATTTGCTTCCGGCATAAGAGTAATCAGGGACATAGAAGATAACCTGTTGTTTTTTATGGGCCGGACGGTGGACCATAGCCTGGAGGGCCTGAACAGACTTCGGTCCAATATATATAACTACCGCATTAATTCACCCTGGCGGGAAAATTATTATGCCAAATGGCAGAACAACCTTCCGCCCCTGGGTCATCCCCGAACCGTTCCTCCTTATCCCGATTTTATCCGGCTATTTGCCGGGGACGACCCGGAAAATAGTGCCGGCTTGCTGGTGGTGGGACAGGAACAGCCGAATCAGGATGTCGCCGGGAATAGGCAAAGCCGGAAAAGGAAGAAAGCGTCTTCCGATTACCCCGCTTTTTCCCGGGAAAAACTCAATCGCGCGCAGGATTTGGTCTATGATGCCTGGGAAGAACCGAACTGGCAAAAATGCCTGGCTTTGGCGCGCAAAGCTTTGACCATATCCCCATATTGTGCTGATGCCTATAATCTGCTGGCGGAAGAGAGCGCTTCCAATGAGGAACGCCAGAGCTTATATGAACAAGGTGTCAAAGTAGGCCGTATGGCCTTGGGGGATTTATATTTTAAGAAGTTTGCCGGTCAATTCTGGGTGGAAACGGAGTCCCGGCCTTTTATGAGATCTTTGGCGGGATGGTCGGAATGCCTTTGGAAAAATGGGCAACGACAGGAAGCGATCCGTAACTACCAGGAGATGTTGCGCTTAAATCCCAACGACAACCAGGGGGGGCGCTACGCCCTTATTAATTGCCTGTTGGAGGAAGGATGGGACGAGGAGGCGGCCAGGCTGCTGGCAGAGTATGAGGAGTCATCCTGTTTTATGCTGTACAGTCAGGCGCTTCTAACCTTTCGCAGGCAGGGACGGGAAGGCGCGGGCGTACTTTTGCGGCAGGCTTTGGCTGCCAATGCGTTTGTACCGCTCTACCTATTGGGGTTGAAGGGTCTTTCCCGCTTGCTTCCTGACGCGTATCAATGGGGGAGTGAGGAAGAGGCGGTGATTTATGCATCTGATGCCCGTCAGGTATGGAAAAATACTCCCGGTGCGTTGGACTGGCTGGCTGATGAAATAAAGCAGTAGCCTGGCCGGATGCCTGGTTCCGTGAAATCGTGCCGCCCCGTCGGGCGGCTTTTGAATTTAAAACAAGTATGGGAAAACACGACTTTTGGAAGATTATTAACGAGGTGAAGTAAATGCCTGACCAGGATAGATTTAAAAAAGCCACTTTTGCCGGGGGATGCTTCTGGTGCATGGTGGCTCCTTTTCAGGAGCTTAAGGGAGTAATCGAGGTGATAGCGGGATATACTGGGGGCCATAAGGAAAACCCCACCTATAAGGAAGTATGTCAGGGGAATACCGGGCATTTTGAAGCGGTACAGGTAACCTATAATCCAGATATAATTTCCTATCCCACCCTGCTGCAAACCTTTTGGCGGCAGATAGATCCCACCGATGCCGGGGGACAGTTCCACGACCGGGGTCAGTCCTACCAGACCGCTATTTTCTACCATGATGAGGAGCAAAAAGCCCAGGCGGAAGAATCGCGCCGGCAGTTGCAGGAAAGCGGCCGTTTGGCCGGGCCGATTGTGACCCAGCTCCTTCCCGCTAAAGAGTTTTATCCGGCGGAAGAGTACCACCAGGACTATCACCGTAAAAATCCGGTTCATTATGGCCAGTACCGGCGGGGTTCGGGGCGCGAAGATTATATTAATCAGGTCTGGGGGAAAGCCCCACTGGAGCGGGAAGAACTGAAAAAACGGCTGACCCATATTCAGTATGAAGTTACCCAAAATAATGCCACCGAGCCCCCGTTTCGCAATGAATATTGGGACAATAAAGAGGCGGGAATATATGTGGATGTGGTATCTGGTGAACCGCTATTTACTTCGCTGGATAAATTCGACTCGGGCTGCGGGTGGCCCAGCTTTACCCGGCCGCTTCATCGGGAAAACCTTAAGGAAAAATCGGATCGCAACCATGGCATGATGCGCACCGAAGTGCGCAGCCGGGGGGCAGATTCTCACCTGGGGCATGTTTTCACTGATGGACCCCAACCTACTGGTTTGCGCTACTGTATAAACTCTGCCGCCCTGCGCTTTATACCGATAGAGGACCTGGAAAAGGAAGGTTACGGAGAATATCTGCCCATGTTTAAGGGGTAGACGCATGGGGAAGCTCTTTCTCCTTCTTTGCTGTTTTTTGCAATACTAATGCAATGGGTGAATGGACTCCCGGTCCTGCCGGTGAAGGTATAAAGTATACCTCTATTTCAATAGCATGGAAGTGATTCGAAAAACCCCGCATTATCTAACATCATTATTGTTATAGTAGGAGTAAGCGTTTTTGTAACGGTGCTTGTGCGAATTACAAATTTATAGGGACTTACGAGGAAATTGATGAGTTGAAAATAAGTGACCTGCAGACCTATTATTAAAGTCATCATCCAGAGCTGAAAGAAAGCCATCCTGCGATAAAACCTTTTCTTCCGCTATGTCTCGTACCCCTTGAGCCAAAAGTTTCATATGGCCGGTATGAGCTGATTGGGGAAACAAAACGTCCCCTTATTATTGCAGTACCGATATTTAACGGGAAGGCACCTTTATATGGTTCCTGGTCCCTCCCAATTTGAATCCAGCACAGTCCTTACGAAGTTGGCAAAATCAGCTCGGTTATTAACGCAGTTCCGAACGTCTTGCTGGAAATGAGCCTCTATTTCCGAGCGTGAAAATTCGAAAGGTACAGAGCCGTTATTACCTTGAATGTTGAAGGTTACCATATCAACGTTTTCAATGAGGCTGAATATTACGGCGGCGTTTTTGAAATAGGGCTGACCGTCCCTCGTATCCGTCCCATATCCCTGGCAATTAATAATAATGCCATATGGCTCATGCTCAGTCTGTAGCTCGCAACCGGTGGGCTTTACACCATTTACGTACGGTAGCGCGTACATCAGATTAATAACATTAGTGTTATCACCCACATACTTGGATTGATACTTTAAGAGTTCCTGGTCGTCACAGACAAAGTTATAAGCCATTAGTATTCCCCTAGTTGTCAGGTGTTCCCGGGAGGACGAATCGATCCACACGCCCACGATTTGCCCATTAGAACATAAGAAAGAAATATCTTTGGTGGTGCCCTCGCTGTCTATGGCCATGGCTACGTATTGGAGCGGCTTATCAAGATAATCGGAAAAATCATAGCCATTTAACTTGGATTGTTCGTTCAGATTGGCAAAAAACGCCCGGTTGTTTTCCCGGTCTTTCTTCGGAATATAGACATCAAAGCCGATTCCGCTGTTCATAACAGCTTCATAGCCTTGGGCCTTAATATAAGCGGCGATGTTTTCCTCCTGGGTATGTTGGGTTGCCCGATCAGTTAAAGCAGAGGATGGGGCATTTTCCGGTGTTGATCCGGGATTGGTTGGCCCACAACCGGCCGGAACCACTAGCATTATCATGAGTAGCACCATCGTGCCAAGAGACAGGGATTTTTCCTTAAATGAATGAAGCTTGTTTCTGTTTCTCATAGCCTTCTCCTTCACTTCATGATAACATAAACCGCCGTTCGTCATCGACATACATTTTGCGCCAGCCCGATATGGGCCTCTTTACTGTAGCTGTTCCAGTAGTAGCCCAGCCATTGACGATGCAGTTTAAATGCTTCCTGGGCCTGTTCCTGGGCCGGGTCACCAGTCTGAAAGGCGGCGTTAAGCACTTCCAACCGCTGCACTGGCAACTCAGTTCATACAGTGAACCTGTTATCTTTATTTCGTTTGCGCATGTTCTCTAATCCATTGGCTCAGTTGCGGTTTATTTAATTCTCCCGCTGCCAAACGCATTATAGTTACGAAAGTATCCTTCTCGTCAGCTGTAAGTTCCCCACCATTCATCTGCAGAAATGTGTCCATTGCTGCCAGAGCCAACCTTTTATTCCCGTCAATAAAGGCATGGTTTTGGCAGATATGGTAACCATAAGCTGCGGCCATTTCAAAAATATCCCGGTGCAAGTGTTCTGCATCAATGGTTATCTCTGCTGGGGCCAGTGCTGACTCCAGTAATCCCTCATCACGTAACCCCGGTCGTCCGCCATATTCACTGAGGAGTTGACGGTGAAAGTACAGGACATATTCTTTGGTTAAAAACCTGATATCCTTCATTTGCCTAATTCTCTTAATACATTTCGATACTTTTTATTAGTATTGCGGAAGGCTTCCGCCCACTCGGCAAAATCGGGATCATAAGGTGTCAGATAAACACCATTGGCTTCCTCCAAAAGCTGTACCATATCATTTTCTTTTAAATACAGACGGTCAATGACGTCCTTGGGAAGAATAACACCCAGACTGTTACCGATTTTCCTGATTTTTAATGTGGCCACGAAATCCCACCTCCTAATTAAAATTATAACATAGATTATAACCCGCAAGGAAGCAAGGGAGAGAAGCAAAAACGTCCCCTTGCTTCCGCCGTTACTGGAGTAAGACCGGCCAATCCTTTCGGAGTTCCTGCACGTTCTTGTTGCTTCTGTACCCGGCCTTGCTTTCTGGAAGCGGGAGGAATATGATAAAGGCAGCCTTAAAGGAAAGGAATGCATTTATGTCCGCGGTTGTTCATAACCGACTGTAGTTGCATACAGGGCGGCAGATACCCCCGAAAAGGCCCCTGAAAAAGGGCTGTTTCGGTGTGCTGTTTGCGGCAGAACGACACCGGCAGGCATTCTTTCATTAACAGGTATTAACTAATGGTTGGAGCTGTGCTGATGGCATGGCTTTTTTATTACCTGCTTTATACTTTGGCCATAATCATTGGTTGATGGGACCGGACCTGGCATAGCCGTGTGCTCTGCTGCGGTCCGTTCTTTATTGGGCCGCCCTGTTCCTTGTGAATTAGGGAGGAGATACTAGTGAATCAATTAACCCTGGAGGTACTGGAATTTGACAAGATCCTGGAACAGGTTAAAAGCTATGCTCTGACCGAAGTAGCCCGGAACCGGCTGCAGCAGCTGCAGCCTTCGGCTCGTTGCGAACAGGTGCAGACCTGGATGGATGAGACCACTGAGGCCCGGGCCATGCTGGAGGTCAATGCCAGTGTCCCTATTCCCATAATGGATAGAATGAACGAGGTCATGGTCAAGTTGGGCAAGGGCTTTGTCCTTACCCCTGCCGAACTGGAAGCCTGTCAAAACCTTCTCGAAGGGGTAAAAAGGCTGGGCAGGTACATGGAGGCACTGGAAACTACAGCTCCCCGGCTGGCTTCCTATGCTCGTTCCATGTTTGTTCTGCAGGAGTTGCAGGAGGAAATTGCCGGGGCGATCGTCAACCAGCAGGTAGCTGATCGGGCCAGCGCTGATCTTGCAAGAATCCGTAAACGCCGGTTGATTATTGAGGAACGGATTCGGCAGAAGATGCAGGAGGTGTTAAGGTCGCCCGCCTTTGCTTCCATGCTTCAGGACACGGTAGTCCAGGAGAGAAATGGTCGTTTGGTGGTGCCGGTGCGCCGCCAATACCGGAAGGCCTTTGCAGGAACCGTGGTGGATACTTCCTCCACTGGCTCCACGGTATTTATCGAGCCGGCGGCGGTAACCCGCTGGCAGGATGAGCTGGGCCAGCTCAAAGCGGAGGAAGAGAGGGAGGTCTACCGCATACTGACCCATTTAACCGGACAGGTGGAACAACACGCCCGCGAGCTGTCGGTAAATGTTGAAACTATCGCTCATTATGACTTTGTTTTTGCCAAAGCCAAATACAGCCGGGCGCTGGATATGCGGCCGGTTAAACTAAATACCCGGGGGTATTGCTCGCTCAAACAGGGCCGTCACCCGCTGCTGGGAGCGGGGGCGGTGCCGCTGGATTTTTACAGCGGGGAATCCAACCGGGCCCTGGTTATTACCGGTCCCAATACCGGTGGCAAGACCGTGGCCTTAAAAACGGTCGGTTTGCTCAACCTCATGGCTCAGGCCGGTCTGCACGTGCCGGTGGAAGCGGGCAGTGAAATAGCTGTATTCGCAGATATTCTTGCCGACATTGGCGATGGCCAGAGCATGGAACAGTCTCTTAGCACCTTTTCCGCCCATGTCCGCAATATTCTGACCATGCTTAACTGTGCCGATTCCCGCACTTTAGTGCTGCTGGATGAATTGGGAGCAGGCACTGACCCGGCTGAGGGCCGGGGGTTTGCCATTGCCGTGCTGGAGGAGATCTTTGCCCGGGGGGCCACGATTGTGGCCACCACCCATTTTGGTGAGATTAAGGAGTTTGCCGCCCATACGGAAGGCTTTGTCAATGGCTGCATGGAATTCGACCCGGACAGCCTGCAACCACTGTATCGGTTAAAAATCGGTACCTGGGGTGATAGCCATGCTTTTTTGATAGCCTTGCGCCTGGGGATGGATCCGGACTTAATTGCCCGGGCGCACGAAATCAGCTATGGGGAGCACATCAGTTATCGGCCCGAGCCCCTGCCCCGGACGGAGAAACTGATGGATGTAAAGGCGGTTGAGGAACATCAGGAAACGGCTCGTGCTCTGGAAAAAGCGGAAAAGGACCAGGAACGTCTGCAACGGCAGCGTCGCTATGAAAAAAAGAACCTCAAAATCGGAGACCGGGTCTATATCAGCACCATGCAGCGCACCGGGGTGGTCTGTGAGGAGGAAGATGAAAAAGGCGACCTGGTGGTACTGGTTTTGGGCAAGAAGGTGCGCATTAACCAAAAACGCCTGACCCTGCACATCGACCGCGCTGAACTATACCCGGAAAACTATGATTTGGATATTGTCCTGGAAAGCAAGGAAGACCGGAAGAAGAGAAAAATCATGAAGAAACGGCATGTGGAAGGACTGGTAATCGAACACCGTGACGAGTAAAAGAGCAGGGACGGTCCGTCAGGACCGTCCCTGTTTCGCTCCAGTTGAAAAGCCAGGCTACCTTTCCTTTCCGGCATAAACCAGAACGGCATCACGTAAAAAGGCGGCCGTCCCGGGTTGTTTTTGGTCATAGTAGGCCCTGAACCGTTCGTCATCAACATACATTTGCGCCAGCCCGATATGGGCCTCTTTACTGTAGCTGTTCCAGTAGTAGCTCAGCCATTGACGATGCAGTTTAACTGCTTCCTGGGCCAAGTCGCCAGCCGGGTCACCAGTTTGAAAGGCGGCGTTAAGCACTTCCAGCAGCTTCTCGCCCAGCCGGGCAACCTCTTCATATTGTTCCGGGCTCATATTCATAAGTTTTCGATTGGCCTGGTCAACGGTCTGGTTACCATACTTGTCGCGAATTTCCTGACCGTACTTTTCCTCATTTTCCTCAATCAGCTTTTGCTTAAAGCCCACAAATTTTTCTTGATCAGTCATGGTAGCTCTCCCTTCATTAAGAGCAATGGTTTTCTCAACATTGGCAATCAACAGGTCCAATTGCTCTCTTTTGGCAAGAAGTTTGGCATGGTGTTCCCGCAGTGCTCTGGTGGCATTGAAAGAGGGGGCGGTTACGATCTCTTTAATACTTTCCAGGCTCAGCCCCAGTTCCTTGTAGAAAAGGATCTGCTGCAGGCGGTCTACCTCAGCCTGACCATAAATGCGATACCCGGATGAGTTGATTCTCGCCGGCTTAAGAATCCCGATTTTATCGTAGTACCGCAGTGTCCGCGGGCTGACCCCCGCTATCTGACTCAGTTTTTGCACGGTATATTCCATGTTCTCACCCCTTGCAGGATTACTATATACCCTGACGTAACGTCAATGTCAAGATAAAACGGGGAGGAAATTCAGTACCGCCAGCTGGCAACCGCTGCCTGGGGTGCAAAATGGGCTAAACCTGCTGGTCTAAGCTACTGCATAAACTCCGCCGCACCGACAGAAGACCTGAAAAAGGAAGGTGGCGGTAAATACCTGCCTATGTTTAAAACTTGAGCAACCCCTTCCCGCTGCTTCCCTGGGTTATAATAGGAAAAGAAAATCCAAAGGCTAAAGAGGTATGAAAATGCGGGACATGGAACGTGTACAGGCTTATCTTTATCAGCGGATGCCTCACCTAAAAGTTATAGAATTTGCGCTGGATACCAGCACCGCTGCACTGGCAGCCGCTGCTTTGGGTACGGAAGTTGGGCAGATAGCCAAGTCCATGCTTTTCAAAACCAAGAATGGTGACTTTTTTATGGTGGTGGCAGCGGGCAATGTGCGTATGGACTCCAAAGCCTTGCGCGATTTGACGGGCTCCCGGGTAAGAATGGCCAATCAACTCGAAAAATCGGTGGAGTATCATAGCCCCTGGTTTTACTGGGTTTATGCTGAATCCTCGTATGAGTAGTCGGGAATGCAGGATATAGGGAAATGACCCCATACTTATAGTGGGGTGTGTTTATTGGTAAAATATAGTCAAGGGAATCAATTAGACAGGTGGAGTGGGCTATGCAATTGCTGGATAGTGACCTGCAGATAATAAAGGAGTTTCTGAAGGAGCAGGTAGGAGCTTACTTAATTATAATCTTTGGCTCTGCTGCCAGTGGTCAGCTGCGTGCGCATAGCGATATTGATATTGCCTTTGCCAATGACAATAAAATGGAAGCCAAAGAAATGTTTGCTCTGGCTCAGGGGCTGGCAGATAAACTGGGACGGGATGTTGACCTGGTGGATCTGCAGCAAGCCTCTACTGTTTTCCAGATGCAAATAGTATCCAGGGGCAGGGTAATCTATGATGACAAACCGGAAAAACGTCAGCAATTGTTTATGTTGATATTTAAGCAGTATGCCCGCCTCAACGAAGAAAGGGCGATAGTCCTGCAAAAAATAAAGGAGAGGGGGCAGATCTATGGTTAATGATGTGGTAACCAATAAAATAGAAATTATCGAGAGGTGTATCAAACGAATAAATGAGGAATACCGGGGAGATCCGGCCAACCTTGCCAACATGACCAAACAGGATTCAATTGTTTTGAATCTGCAGCGGGCTTGCGAGGCGGCAATTGCCCTGGCCATGCATATTGTGGCTGACAAGGCTTTGGGAGTGCCGCAGACCAGTCGGGATGCCTTCACCCTTTTGGAGGAAAACCAATTGATAGACAAAAAACTTGGCCAATGTCTTAAGGCTATGGTGGGTTTCCGCAACATAGCTGTACATGATTACCAAGACATTAATCAGGCAATTCTGCAAAGTATTATCGAAAAAGAAATAAATGACTTGCAATGTTTCGCCCGGGTTATCCTGAAGCAGCTTTATTGAAGGGACAAGGCCGACTTTTTTCCCTGGGGGAAAGGGATTAATAAATCTTCGGCGGCCCGTCAAAATTCCTGTAGCGGATTTGGCCGCATTTGCCTTGGGCATTTGTCTTGATAGGGTCCACTTCAAAGTTGTCCGCCCAGATGTGGCAGATGGGTTTATTCAAGCTTTCAGCTCTAGCTACGACTGGGCCGATTATAGAACTGTCTTCTTGTTCATTGCCATCCCAGATGGTGATTAAAACATCACTGTGCTCGGCTATATAATAACCGGCCTTAAGATAAGCTGACTTCCGGGTCGATGAGGGTGGCATTTCAATTATTTCGATGGCTTTATGTGACAACCAGTATTTTAGTTCTTTCCGTAATTCAGCCCCCTGGCTATCAAGTCGGTAATCATCCGAAGGGGCAAAATCATTCAGATAATCGTTTTGAGGAAGCGGCAATATGGCAATCAGCCGAGCGGCTTCCCGCTTTAATAGCTGCCTGGCAACCAGGCGCTCCGCTCCGGCTGCCAGGGTTGAGTAAATGGTTAAATAATGATCTGCAAACTGTTGTTCAATATAACAAATAGCCTCATTGATGGCCTGCTCCAATTTTGCGGTTTGTTGGGGATCTAAATTGGTATGGCCGGTGATACCGATACTAAGAGTTTTTCGGTCTCCCATATAGGTCAAAGCATTAAACTCTTTTACATTTACATGCATGCCAATAATATTATCCGGAGGCAGACTTGATAATTCAAACTTGCGCTTATCTGCCAGGTTGCTCACTTTAATTAGATTTTCCAGGGAACGAGCGCCATGATAGTATTTGTTTACCCGCAAAAAGGCGTCCAAAACGCCCTTCTCGATCACAAACTGCTGCTCGGTTCTAATCTGGGGCGCATAGGTCTCCAGATACTGTCTTAAAATAAAGGCGCGGCGAATCATGTAAAGCCGGTCCTCAACGGTATTGGGGTTGCCGTTGATCCCCCTTATATTTATGTAAGCGCTTAAGCGACTGATGAAATCGGGCTTCTTGGCGGTACGATCCTCTAAAGAATCGCCGCTTTGGAAGTCGGCGAAGGAGTGCCGGGTGGCACCGGCGAAGACATATATTCCTCCCCCCAGGGGACGGGCCACACCATGATCACTGAATTCTCCATCCTGCATAGGCGCCAAAAAATAACGCAGCCAGCCTAAACTGCGACCTTCACAGGGATTATCAAATTCATCCCAGAAGACCAGGGGCATTTTGCCTTGCAAATTAAGATCACGAATCTGATGAAAGGCAGTCAGTAGCTCCTTGGGGGACTCGAATTGCGAGAGGTTGAAGGTTAGTTGGGCATTTTCCTCGATGCCAAGCCCCTGGGCAATTTCTTTGACCACAAATGACTTGCCGGCACCAGGAGGGCCGAATACCGCCACGCACAAGGGGGTATCGGGATTTTTGAGGCGCAAATAATCCTGCATGGCATTTTTTACACTGCGAACGCCTTCGATTTCCTGTCGATCTGCACTGGACCAT
>CAZLYH010000059.1:0-12629 GCA_964563775.1 uncultured Syntrophomonadaceae bacterium
CAATTGATTGCACAGCATTGCAGTAATCGGTATCGGCAATCTGCTCATGAGGGATGACGGTGTCGGCATTCATGTCCTGAAAGAGCTGGGGGAAACCGATCTTCCGCCCGAGGTGGAACTGATAGATGGGGGAACCCACAGCTATGATCTGGTGGAATTCTTCTGCCAATCTGACCATATTATTGTCATTGATGCAGTCCAGGCCGGGGGAGATCCGGGTACCATATACCGGGCTCCCCTGGAGCATCTTAACCCGACCCCCCGGCAGGACATGACTTCAGTCCACGAAATGAGTTTCGTGGAAGCCATGTACATGGTGAATCTGCTGGGGTACCAGCCCCGAGTACTGGTATACGGGGTGGAACCGGGCTCACTCGATCTGGGCCTGGAGCTTACCGAAGCGGTAGCCGCCAAGGTTCCACGCCTGGTAGAACTTATCCGCGAGGATATACAGCGGCTTCAGGAGACCGGGGAGTTTTAACTACGAGGAAAAACAGCTGGCGACAAAAGGGGTATCTATTGCCGGGAGTTTAAGCCCGGACCGTGGTATAATATATTGTTAAGCGTAACGCGGAAGTTGGGTGACTCCGTCGGCTTCAACCCGGAAGGGGTAAAACCACGGAGTCTATTTCCGCGTATTTCTATGCAAAATACCCGGACTGATAGAAGCAGGGAGATTTATGCAGCTTAAGAGTTATCACATTAAAATCACCGGAATTGTCCAGGGAGTAGGCTTTCGGCCCCACGTTTACCGCCTGGCGGTGGAACATAGCCTGAAGGGCTGGGTATTGAACGCATCTACGGGAGTATATATTCAGGTAGAAGGAAATGAGGCCAACCTCAAAGAATTCGCCCGGCGTCTGGTGGAGGAACCTCCGCCCCTGGCTCTCATTCGTACCTGTGAAATCAACGAAATGGAGCCGGTAGGATTTACAGAATTTATTATTCGTGAGAGTGAAGAAGAGGCAGCCAAAACTACCATGATCTCTCCGGATATTGCTATTTGTGAGGATTGCAAACGGGAGGTCCTGGACCCTCGGGATCGCCGTTTTGGCTATCCCTTTACCAACTGTACCAATTGTGGACCCCGATTTACCATTATCAAGGACGTACCTTATGATCGCGTCCAGACCACCATGGCTGAATTTCCGATGTGTTCCGATTGCCAGCAGGAATACGATGATCCCCGGCACCGCAGGTTTCACGCCCAGCCTAACGCCTGTCCGGTTTGCGGACCCGGGGTAACCTTGGTGGATGCACAGGGGAAAAAGGTGGACAAGAGTGCGGTGGATTTACTCAGGGAAGGCCATATCCTGGCGGTAAAAGGTCTGGGGGCCTTTCACCTGGCCTGTGATGCTACCCGTACCCAAACAGTTAAGCTGCTCCGCGATCGCAAGCGTCGTGATGTAAAGCCATTTGCAGTAATGGCCCGTGATCCGGAGTGTGCCGCTCGCTATGCTGAAATCAGTGAACTGGAGCAACGCTGGCTGACTTCTCCTCAGGCTCCCATTGTCATCCTTAAAGTTAAACAACCCGAAATCCTCTCCGCAACTATAATTCATCCTGGCCTGGATACCCTGGGAATAATGCTCCCTTACACGCCCCTGCATTATCTGCTTTTCGACGAGGGGCTGGATCTGCTGGTTATGACCAGCGCTAATATCAGTGACGAACCACTCATCACTGACAACCAGGAAGCCTTGGAGAAGCTAGGAGGGATTGCTGATTACTTTCTCATGCATAACCGGGAGATTTATAACCCCTGTGATGATTCGGTTATGCGGGTGAGTTCCCTGGGTACCCCGCAGCTTTTACGCCGTGCCCGGGGCTTTGTACCCCGGGGAGTTCCCCTGCCGGATAAAAAGACTTTTTCGGTGTTGGCTCTGGGAGGGGAAATGAAAAATACCTTTTGTTTGACCCGGGAAGGAGAGGCTTATCTCAGCCAGCACTGGGGCGATTTGAATCACTACCGGAACTATCGGAATTACCTGGAGGGCATTGAACGCTTCAAAAAAATGCTGGATGTGAATCCTCAGGTCATTGCTCATGACCTGCATCCCGACTACCAGACTACCCGGCTGGCCCGGGAGATGAGCGATATGCCCCGGATAGCAGTCCAGCACCATTATGCTCACTTGGCTGCGGTTATGGCCGAAAATGGCCTTAAGGAAAAGGTTTTGGGCCTGGTTTGTGATGGGACCGGCTGGGGGAGCGACGGTGCGGTCTGGGGCTGTGAAATCCTGCAGGGGGATTACCACGGGTTTGAACGCCTGGGTCATCTGCAATACCTGCCCTACCCGGGTGGGGATTTAAATGCCCGCAAACCCTATCGCATGGCTATGGTTTACCTGCTGGCCGCCCTGGGAGAAAGTGGAGTTGATGCTGCCCGGCAGTACCTTCCCAATCTTAGCGACGAGGAAAGGCAAATCCTTATGCAAAGTTTGAGCGGAAAAATGGGGCAGGGGTTACAAACCTCCTCATGTGGGCGGCTATTTGATGCTGTTGCAGCGTTTCTGGGTATCTGCCAGGTTAATCGCTATGAGGGACAGGCGGCGGCAGAACTGGAGGCCCAGGTTGATGCCAATTGCCCGGGGCATTATAATTATGGGGTGGAATGGGACCGGGAAGGCCAGCTGATAATGAATATTCTTCCCATGTGGGAAGAACTTTTGACGGAGCGGTGCCAGGGAGTACCCGGGGAGAAAATGGCGGCCCGGTTTCACCGCACTTTGACTATGATGTTTGCCGACGCCCTCCTGATGGCGGCGAAAAAGACCGGTGGGCGGCAGGTGGCTTTGAGCGGAGGGGTGTTTCACAACCAGGTGTTACTTTACTGGTTGAGCACTGAACTGAAAAGACGTGGATTCAAGGTGTATCATCACCAGATGGTGCCGCCCGGTGACGGAGGAATCTCCCTGGGGCAGGCGGTTATAGCAAGCGAGGTGGATTTGTAATGTGTTTGGGAGTACCCGCCAGGGTTATGGAGATCTTTGCCGACAAGACTGCTCATGTTGATGTAGACGGCAATAAAGTCAAAATCAGCGTCAAGTTGACTCCTCAGGTGAAAGTGGGCGAATATGTCCTGGTCCATGCCGGCTTCGCCATGGATGTTATTGACGAGAGTCTGGCTCACGAGACTATGAGCCTGTTAAAGGAGATTCAGGCTTATGGCCAGTGAACGGGAATATAAAGAAACGCTGCTTAAGGAAATCCTGAGTGAAACCCTTCCGGTGGCTTTGATGGAGGTGTGCGGAACTCATACCATGGCTATTGCCCGCAGCGGTATTCGTAGCCTGCTTCCCGCCAACTTGAAGCTCCTTTCCGGGCCGGGCTGCCCGGTATGCGTAACCGCCCAGGGTGATATCGATACCGTAATTGAGCTGGCGGAAAGGCCGGAAGTAACGCTGGTAACGTTTGGAGATATGCTGCGGGTTCCCGGTAGTGAGAGTTCTTTGCAGGAGGCCCGCAGCCGGGGTGCGGATATTCGCGTGGCCTACTCACCTCTGGATGCACTGGAAATCGCTCGGCACAACCCTGAGCGTCAGGTGGTTTTCCTGGGGATCGGCTTTGAGACTACCGCTCCGGCAGTTGCAGTATGCATAGATCAGGCTCGGGAGGAGGGGATCGCCAATTTTTCAGTTTTATCTTTGCACAAGGTGGTTCCGCCCGCTCTGGAAGCGCTGTTTTCCGATCCGGAAATCAGGGTGGACGGCCTCATCTGTCCGGGTCATGTTTCCATTGTTACCGGTTTAGAGCCCTATCAGGAATTGGCCGGGCGCTACGGGAAACCCTGTGTGGTGACCGGTTTTGAAGCGGTGGATATCCTGGAAGGAATCGTCATGTTATTGCGGCAGTTGCGCCAGGGGGAAGCCCGGGCCGAGATTCAATACCAACGGGTGGTACGTTCCCAGGGGAATCCAATCGCCCGGGAACTTATTGACCGGATTTTCCAGACTTCAGAGGTACGCTGGCGGGGTCTGGGAACCATTCCTGACAGCGGTCTGCAGCTGCGTCCGGCATACCGCCATCTGGACGCATATCAGCGCTTTAATCTACAGCCCAAAGAGGATCGGCCCATCAAGGGGTGTGCCTGTGGGGATGTATTAATGGGCAAAGTTACCCCCCATCAGTGCAAATTGTTTGGTAAGGCGTGTACTCCGCTAAACCCGGTGGGACCGTGTATGGTTTCCCATGAAGGAGCCTGTGCCGCCTATTATCGCTATACGCCAATCAGTGCGGAAAGTGGGGTAAAAGAATGAAAGAGGAACGGATTCTGTTAGCGCATGGAAGCGGCGGGCTAATGAGCCAGCAGCTTATTGATGAAGTTTTTAAGAAAGCCTGGAGCAATGTTTTCCTGGACGACATGCTGGATGGAGCGTTATTGGAGTTGCCGGCGGGTAAAGTGGCGGTTTCCACTGACTCTTTTGTAATTACCCCATTGTTTTTCCCGGGTGGCGACATCGGCAAGCTGTCCATCTGTGGTACGGTCAATGATTTGGTAGCCTGTGGGGCACGCCCGCTTTATCTTTCCACCGCATTCATCATCGAGGAAGGGCTGCCCGTTGGCGACCTGGAAAAGATCGTGGCATCTATGGCAGATACGGCAGCCCAGGCGGGGGTTAAGTTGGTAACCGGCGATACCAAGGTAGTGGAAAGGGGTAGTGCCGACGGCCTTTTTATTAATACCACCGGTATTGGAGTTATTCCCGAGGGGATACACTATCACCCCCAGCGCATCCAGGCCGGGGATCGGGTAATCGTAACCGGAAATGTTGGCGACCACGGTCTGGCCATCCTGGCCCGCCGGGAGGGACTTAGTTTTCAAACTCCGGTGATTAGTGATTGCGCTCCTCTCTATGAAATCGGCAAAAAAATGGAGGGCTTCGGCGGCGAGGTTCGCTGCTTGCGCGATCCCACCCGGGGAGGGCTGGCCACAGTTCTTAATGAGTTGGCTCAGCAATCTGCACTGGGCATCCATGTCCGGGAAGAAGATATCCCGGTTTCCCCAGTGGTCAGGGGGGCCTGTGACATGTTGGGTATGGACCCGCTCTACATGGCTAATGAAGGGAAGATGGTCATATTCGTATCATCACAAGCAGCCCCGGAGGTGGTCAAAGAACTCAGGCAGATTCCTGAATGTGCCCAGGCCAGTATTATTGGCGAAGTAGTATCCGAGCCCCGTGGTCTGGTCTTAATCGAGACCGAACTTGGTGCCGACCGCATTCTGGCAACTCTGGAAGGAGAGCACGTTCCGCGTATTTGCTAGAAGTATTACCCGTTAGGTTTATAAGGGCTTTAGTAACGGATAGTGTAGACGCAGCAGGGAAAAGAGGTTGATTAGTAATGTTTGATGCAGCAGAGGCCATCCGGGAAGACCGTTTTATCCAGGAGGAAATCCAAAAAAGCCTGGCGGCTGGTAAGACGATGACCAGTGAATTGTATGATTATCTATTTAAAAACTACTGTATGCGGGAGGAGACTGTCTCCGCTTGCTTCGGGGGTTCCTGCCCGTTTTGCTTTTACGATACCTGCCACTTTCAAAAGATCCTCAAATGGCTGTTGACCAAATATAAGATGAACCTGGCGTAAAGACTCTGGCACGGCTGGTTCTTTGTCATGCGTGGGAAATAACTCTTGACATTCCGGCAGGATGATTGGGGTTTTGAAACGAATAGTAAAGGAGAAACAAGATAAGGCCACAGTTTGAGGCCTGGTTGTGGAGGGATAAGGGGTGGAATTGAAGGAAATCAGGAACTTCAGGCTTATAGATCGTAATAAAGCAGCCGCGGAAGTGACTTTCCTGGTGGACGGCGCAGACTGTGAAACCGAACTTATTTACTATCTGCAGAGCGATTATTGTTTGAGTATCAGGGTGGGACGGAAGAGAACGGATTTATTAAGCTATGAGCAAATTGAAGATTACCTGCACGAGCACCGGGTCGAGCTAAAAAAACAGATTAAACCTGAAGTAGAAAGGGTTCGCCGGGAAAGTCGGGAAGCCCTTTTAAGACAAGTTGAGAATGATGGGGATTTTTGATAACGGCGGGAATATGTTATAGCAGGGCGAAGACTCAAAGGTTGCGAAGGAGCCGGGGGCCAGGGAATTGCATCCCTGGTTAAATGTGCCTATTAAGTTCTTTTTAACCTGGCTATGACTAGTAAATCCAGCAAAGCTATTAACAGGTAGACGACCCAGAAGGTCGTATTAAGAAACCAGCCCTGGATAATACCTGTAAAGATAAGGGCGACCAGAGCGAGGGTTAAGAGAATAGCGATTAGTTTTAATGCCGATTTCATCTATAATCTCCTATTCGTGAAGTTCCTGATGTAACCGGGGATTATCTGCACATGGTTTTAGCACTTCGTCATGGAAACTCTTTTTCCCTTTAGACTTGTATTGAAATGCAATTTGATTTGTGCTAATCTATAAAACCAGTAACTTGTTAGTCCCTGTTAAGCACAGAATTTCCTGGTTTTATTCGATTGTTTTTTACTGGCTCGTTCACATATAATCTAGGTAACGAGAGTACAATTTACTGTGGACTCGACCCTGAATAATTTCGCAGTACCACATCTAAACACCGGGTAAGCTCCCAGGTATGGGTTGTGGCAAAGAGATGCGGAGGTGACACCATGAAGAAGAGATGGGGCAAGGGGGATCCGGTTAATCTGTCCGATTTGCTGAAGATCACGCCAGTAGCCAATGAAATTATGCAGCTTAGTGAAGAGCTTGATATCACCAGTTCTGATGTCATGTGGATTGTGTCCCAGATTATCGACAACAGCGAGGAACTCCATTCGGGGCAGATGGAGAAGATTTTTGATCTCGAACAGGGCCACCTCGAAGAAGAGTGGGATGATATAGACGCCGAGAGTCTGGAAGATGACATGGACGATGCTCCTTACACCGTCAATGTTAAAATTAATAGCAGTGGTCGGTTTCCCGAAATTGGTTTTAAGGCGGGCGTAAATGAACGCGATGATATCGGTTACTTTTTCGAAATGGTGCTGGAGATGCTGGAAAAACTTGAATAGGAACGAGTCAAGGCGAGCCCGGGGAATAACCCGGGTTTGCTTTTTTTAGGACATATGCAAGTGGTCAGGGGGGATGATTGTGGTCGAGGAGCTGGCCAAGGGGGTCAAGGTAGTTCGCCCCGCAACGCGTGCGGCTTACCCTTATAGCAATTCACTCTACATAGATGACGAAATAAAAACCCTTATTGATGCGGGAGCCGGGTGCCAGGCTTACCAACCCGTTAACCCCGAGGGGGTGGATCTCCTGCTGCTCACTCATTACCATTTTGACCATACCCATGGAACAAGCCTATTCCCGGGTGCCAAAATTATGACCGGCAGGGAAGAAGCTGCGGCTTACAGTGACCCCGAGTTCTTCTATGGTATTTCCGGCCTGGCACGTTGGGAACGGTGGATGGAAAAACCCCGTTCGCACGGTTTCAGTTCCGTACAGTTGCCGGAGGATGTACTGGCGGTTCCGGGGTATCGTTTTATTCACTTGTCAGGGGCTTTTGAAGACGGGCAGGTGTTGGATCTGGGGAGGGTGCGGTTAACCGCCCTGCACACCCCGGGCCATACCTGTGGACATTATTCCTTTTGGCTGGAGAAAGAAGGTATTCTTTTTTCCGCCGATTTGGACCTGGCCGGACAGGGTCCCTGGTACGGAGATGGTTCGTCAGACTTTTCTGCTCTGGTTGACTCTGTGCAGCGTTTACTGGAAATGGATCCGGTTATCCTGGTGACATCTCACCGGCGGGTGTTTCACCGTGACCGGGATGATATCAAGGCCAGCCTGAAGAACTACCTGCAGATTGCGCTTAAACGTGAGGACGCCATTCATGCTCTGCTGGATGTTCCCCGGAGCCGGGAAGAAATTGCTGCCAGCGAAAAGGTCTTCACTCGAAAAGCCATTTCCGAGTACGAAGTATTTTGGAACCAGGTCATGACCTACCAGCATCTGTTGCGCCTGGAGGCAAGCGGTCGTATTACAGCCATAGATGGTGTAAATAAATTTGTTCGCACAGGGGGATAAGCTTTGCAAGGACGGAAATTCATTTTTATAGTTCTAGCTGTTTTGCTGGCATTGGCCATTTGGCAGACCAATCGACCCCGGGAAGACCAATTGCCAACATTGGACCGACAGGAAATCCTGACGGATTTTAAACCACCGGAGGCTGCTCAAGAAGACCGGACGGAATACTATCTGTATTTTTCCCCTGATTTTACCGGTGAGGTGGGGGAGAGCTTTTATCTGGGCAGCGTGACGCGGGAGGAGAAGAAAACACTTCGCTACCAAATAATCAGTCAGGAAGGGAAAAAACCTGTTTACCATGCCAAAAACGACTGGCAGGGATTGTTGCCAGCAAAACGTTTTGATGTTTACACCTGGAAAGGAAACCAGTGGGGTTTGCTCCAGGAAAAAGATTAGGTTATCCGGGGATTTTACCCCTTCTTTTGTGGTCCAGGGGATGGATCTTTCCCGGGGTTGCGCAGGGAAAGCCATTCATTCAGTGGCGAATAGTGGCACAGGCCCGTGGCCAGCTCAACCGTTCCCAAAACCCCACAGCAAGTTGCCCACCACCCCTCCACCATTCCCGAACCGGACAGGAAAAACAGGCAAAAAGCAAAAATAAAGCGGGCCATCGTTCCGTCTTTGCTTAGCAATTAAAACACCTCCAGTCTCCTGGATAGTGTTAGCCGGCAAGCTGGTTCTGATACCAGTTCATCAAGCGAAGGGGAGGGGGTAATAGAGGGACAATCATAGCCGGGCTGAACCCGCACGGGGTAGTGCAGCCTTGCCGTTGGTGGTTAAGATCCCTAACCTTATAGCGGAGGTTGAGAAAAATGATAGACAAAAACCTTCTGGTGGCAATGATAGGAGGCTTTTTAGCAGGGCTTTTGCTGGCCTGGTTGTTCATCACGGCCAGAATGAATGCCCGCCTGGCCACAAAGATGGCAGAGATCAACAGTGAAAAAGGTTCTTTGCAGCAACGTTTGCAAGGGCGCGAAGAAATCCTGGCTGATCTTCGTCGCCAGCTGGGCGAACAGGAAACTGCCTTAAATACCTGCCGCCAGGAATTGTCCAGGGAAATGAGCTTGCGGGCGACAGCGGAAGAACGGGCGTTACGGATACCAGAGTTGGAGGCCCTTTTACAAAAAAAAGAAGCGCTGACGCAGGATCTATATAGTGAAAACAGTGAATTGAAGACACGCTGTGCAGAATTGCAGACTCGCATAGACGAGGAAAATAAAGCTGTAGAAGAAAAACTGGGCCTGGTGATGAATGCCCAGGAGGGTTTGGCGCAGGCTTTTCAGGCTCTGTCAGCCCAGGCCTTGCGCAGTAACAACCAGACCTTTCTGGAACTGGCGGCCAGTACCCTGGAGAAATACCAGGAAGGGGCCCGTAATGATCTGGAAAGCAGGCAGCTGGCCATCCAGCACCTGGTTTCTCCACTGCAGGAAAGCTTGCAAAAAGTAGAGCAGCAACTCCAAATCATGGAGAAAGACAGGATTTCAGCTTTTACAGGCTTAAGTGGACAGGTTAAATCACTGGCACAGAGCGAACTGCGGCTGCAGCAGGAAACGCAAAACCTGGTAAAGGCTTTACGTACTCCCCAGGTGAGAGGGCGCTGGGGGGAGGTGCAGCTACGCCGGGTGGTGGAAATAGCCGGGATGGTGGAATACTGTGATTTTGTGCAACAAAAATCGGTTCAGGTTGAAGGAAGCAGCCTGCGCCCTGATCTGCTGGTACAGTTACCCAATCATAAAACCATTATAGTAGATGCCAAATCACCGTTGCAGGCTTATCTGGAGGCGGTAGAAACAGACGATGACAGCCTGCGGGGTGAAAAGATGAAAGATCACGCCCGCCAGGTGCGTACACATATTAACCAGCTGGCTTCCAAGCAATACTGGCAGCAGTTCGAACCAGCCCCGGAATTCGTAGTGCTATTCCTGCCGGGCGAATCCTTTTTTAGTGCTGCTTTGGAACAGGACCCTGGTTTAATTGAGTATGCTGCTGGTCAGCGGGTGGTTCTGGCTACGCCTACAACTTTAATCGCTTTACTAATGGCGGTGGCCTATGGATGGCGGCAGGAGCAGGTAACCGAAAATGCCCGTGCTATTAGTGAGCTGGGCAAAACCCTTTACGACCGTCTCAGTACTCTGGGAGGATATTTTAACGATCTTAGGAAGTCCTTGGAACGAACCGTTGAAGCTTATAACCGGGCAGCTGGTTCCATGGAAAGCAGGGTGTTGGTAGCCGCACGCAGGTTCAAGGAAATGGGAGCAGCCAGCGGGCAGGATCTGCCTGTGTTGCAGCCGGCGGACAGGTATCCCCGCAGTGACTTCTTTGTTGCGGAAGAAAGTGACGAGAAAGCAGATTAGTAGTGTATTATGTTAAAGGTTGAATCATTTGTGCAAATTTTCTCTTAATTTAAAAAGTTTTTACAATCATTTTACTGCTAATTAGGCTATACTAAATATTGGAGGTATATTATCAGATCTAGAACAATATATTGTTTAGTGTACTGCCAAGGAGGTGATAGGGTGAACAAGGAATTAATCGATGAAATCCTTCGTGAAATCGGTCTGGAACACATCGAAGACGAATCGGAGGACGAATAATAAAGCCATTTAAGGGATTCCCTTAAATGGCTTTCTTATTTTTCTGGCTTTTTTACCTACTCAGCGGGCCTTTCTTTCAGCAATTCTGATACGGTCACAAAGGTATAACCTTGCTCTTTAAGATTCTTGATTACTTGAGGAAGGGCCTCGGTGGTTTGCTTGCAGGTATCGCTGGCATGCATAAGAATAATATCACCGGGATGGACTCGTTTGGTAACCCTCTCCACGATAGTTGCGGTACCCGGGTTCATCCAGTCCAGAGAATCAGTTCCCCACTGAATGGCCTCATAGTCGCATTCACGGATTCCTGCAATTACCTGGTCATTATAGTCACCATTGGGAGTACGGATGAGTCTGGCCTCCGCTCCGGTTACTTCTTTGATGTTCTGGTGGGCCTTGCGGACTTCTTCTTTGATTTCTGTTTTGCTTAAACTACTGAGGTTGATATGACGATAACCATGGCTGCCGATCTCATGGCCGTCCTTTTTAATCCGCTGGGCAATTTCAGGGTATTGTTTAACCCAGGGACCGGAAAGGAAAAACGTCGCTTTTACTTTGTTTTCCTTAAGCAGTTCAATAACCGGCATAGGGGTTTTGTTTCCCCAGCTTATATCAAAGGTTAGAGCAACGATTTTCTTGTCAGTAGGTACTTCATAGACTGGCTTTAAACGATGATAGGCCTGAACATATACCACACTGCTGGCCAGAATCACCATTACCACTACACCAATCAGGGCAATTTTGGCGCGGGCATGCATTTCATAGAAACCGAAAATCTTGGGCATACCAATAACCCCTCCCCCTGGGACTTTGTTACATTTGTATGTTCAGCGCAAGCATTTATTCCTTTTCTGCGATTTCCATCAGTTGGCTTACAGTAACCAAACGGTATCCTTGCTTTTTCAGTGCCTTTAGTATTAAATCCGTGGCCCGGGCAGTTTCCCGGCCATTGGGGCAGCCATCATGAAGGATAATGATTTGCCCTGGATAAATATTGGCTATTACATGTCTGGCAATACGTTCCGCCCTGGCTCCAGTACGCCAGTCTTTACTGTCTTGCTGGTAGGTCCAGTAGGCGATAACCATTTTTTCTTTGCGGACCAGATCGACCAGCTCGTAGGACAGGTATCCTCCCGGCGGGCGGAAAAGCACCGGTTTTTGACCGGTCGCTTTTGTAATCAACAGGTTGGTTTTACGGATTTCCTCCAGCATAGAGTTTTTTTTGTAGTGATTAAAATCCGGGTGGGAATAACTATGGTTGGCAACCTCATGACCCGCCGTACTCATTTCTTTTAAAAGCTGTGGATGTTCAATACCGCGATTGCCGATGATAAAAAAGGTAGCTTTAACATTGTGCTTATCAAGTACTTTCAGGACTTCCGGGGTATGGTGAGGATCGGGACCGTCATCAAAGGTCAGAGCTACTACCTTGTGGCTGGTTTTAACCTCGGATATAACCACCCGTTCTTCTGTCCAGTTTTTCATATTGGGATGGAGAGCAGTATTGTATAATGAGATGGTCAGAGCGAAAAGGATCAGGGTGCCCAAAAAGAAGGAAACACTTCGCCGGTTGATAACAATAACCATCACTAATACCTCCTCTGAAAAGCCCGGGTCTTTTATAAAGACAACCCTTTCAAAACAGATCGTTTGGCCGCTGATTAATGCTGGGTTGGCGAGGAATAATTTGATTTACGAAGCCGTTTTCGTCCACCCCAACTTAAGTCCTCCAGGCTGTATTCTTGGTTCAATCCTGTAGTAGAGATCTGTCGTAAAGGTGAGAACCGATACATTTATACTAAAGAGGGGTGCCGGATATGTAGGATATGCTTGCTGGCAAAGATAGTGGCGAGTAGAAGCAGGCAATTATTGTCCGCAAGACAATATCACCCCTTGATTTTCGCCGGTGGGCACGGTATAATCAGTTACGCACGGGCCGTTAACTCAGTGGGAGAGTGCTTCCTTGACGCGGAAGAAGTCATAAGTTC
>CAZLYH010000060.1:0-12225 GCA_964563775.1 uncultured Syntrophomonadaceae bacterium
ATGTCGAGTATCTCATCGGTTATTGCTGCCTGTCTTACCTTGTTCATTTCCAGGGTAAGGGCATCAATAATCTCGCCTGCGTTTTCAGTGGCGTTGCCCATAGCCGTCATCCGTGCACCATGCTCGCTGGCTTTACCCTCCAACATGGCATGGTAGATCTCACTCCCCACATATTTGGGTAAAAGAGTAAGCAGAATATCCTCGGCACTGGGCTCATAGATATAATCCACTACGCGGCCCGATTTTTGTTCTTCATCCTCCTGGGGCGTTTCCAGAGGCAGCAGCTTGACCAGGGTCGGCACCTGTCTAAGAGCGTTGACAAAGCGAGCATATACTAGATAGACTTCGTCCAGCTCTCCATTTTCATAGGCATTCATTACATACTGGGCAATTTCCCGGGCATCCGCATAACTGACATTGTCACCCAGATTAATGAATTCGGCATCGACGCCGCCCCTTTTGCGGAAGAAGTCCCTGGCCTTACGCCCTACCGCGATAATTCCTGTCTCTAGATTGCGCTCATCCTCGGCAATGGACACATTGGCCGCACGAATGATGTTCGCATTATAGGCACCACACAGCCCCCGGTCGGAAGTGACTATCACGTAGCCCACTTTACGGATCTCCTCGCGCTTCTCGAGCAAGGGGTGCCGTACATCGTAGGCGACTCCGGCCAGGCGGGCCAGGGTTCCCTGCAATGTTTCAGTGTAAGGTCGGGAATTCTCAGCATTTTCCTGGGCACGGCGCAGCTTCGCAGCCGCCACCATTTTCATGGCCTTGGTAATCTGCTGGGTATTCTGCACGCTGCGGATGCGACGCTTAAATTCTCTTACGCCTGCTCCTGCCATTTATTTCACCACCTAAACTGCAAACGTGGACTTGAATTCATCTATAGCCTTAACCAGCTTCTCCTCAATGTTAGCTTCCATCTTTCCGGTATCCTTGATGGCGGCTAGCACATCGCCATTGGCGCTGCGCATATACTTGAGGAAGTCGACTTCAAATTCACGTATCTTGTCTTTGGGCAGATCATCCAGATACCCATTGACACCGGCGTAAATAATAACAACCTGTTCTTCCATGGCCATAGGCTGGTACTGGTCCTGCTTGAGAACTTCGGTTACTCGCTCACCACGAGTCAGTCGGGCCAGCGTAGCCTTGTCGAGGTCGGAACCGAACTGGGCAAAGGCGGCCAGCTCACGATACTGAGCCAGGTCCAGGCGCAACTGCCCGGCTACCTTCTTCATAGCCTTGGTCTGGGCCGCACCACCGACGCGGCTAACTGAAAGACCAGCGTTGATGGCCGGACGTTGACCAGCATAGAAGAGGTCAGTTTCCAGATAAATCTGTCCGTCGGTAATGGAAATAACGTTGGTAGGAATGTAGGCGGATACGTCACCGGCCTGGGTTTCAATAATCGGCAGAGCGGTGATGGAACCTCCACCATGATTTTTATTCAGCTTGCAACCTCTCTCCAGCAACCGGGAGTGCAGGTAGAAAACGTCACCGGGATAAGCCTCGCGTCCAGGAGGACGGCGCAACAGCAGGGACATTTCACGGTAAGCCACTGCGTGCTTGGAGAGGTCGTCGTAGATAATCAATACGTCGGCGCCTTCACCTTCCATGAACTCTTCGCCCATAGCTACACCTGCATAGGGAGCAATGTAAAGCAACGGGGCAGGTTCGGAAGCGGTAGCGGCAACGATGATACTGTAATCCATGGCGCCCATTTCCTCCAGCTTGGCCTGGATGCCGGCGATGGAAGACTGCTTCTGACCGACGGCGACATAGATGCAAATCATGTCTTTCTTTTCCCGCTGGTTGATAATCGCGTCAATGGCGATAGCGGTTTTACCAACCTGACGGTCACCGATAATAAGTTCGCGCTGTCCGCGGCCAATCGGTACCATGGAGTCGATACATTTAAGACCGGTTTGCATGGGGGTATCAACCGGGTCACGGGTAACAACACCGTGAGCCACTTTTTCAATGGGACGGAAGGTGTTGGTATTGATAGGTCCCTTGCCATCGATGGGCTGTCCCAGAGCATTTACCACGCGGCCCAGCATGGCTCTTCCGGTCGGGACCTCCATGATTCTTCCTGTGGCCTTGACCACGTCACCTTCTTTAATATGACTGTATTCGCCGAGCAACACCGCACCGACGTTATCTTCTTCCAGGTTGAGAACCATTCCGTAAGTGCCGCCGGTAAATTCCAGAAGCTCACCGGCCATGGCGCCTTGCAGTCCATATACACGGGCGATACCGTCACCAACGTATATAACCGATCCTACGTTGCTGACTTCGACCTCGGATTGGTAGCGCTCAATTTGTTGTTTGAGTATAGCGCTAATCTCTTCCGGTCTGATACTCATTTATGTGCTCACCCCTATCGTTAACTTATCTTTGCCTGTTTGAGTTGTCCGCGAAGCATTTCCAGCCGCTTGGCCACTGTGCCATCGATAATCTGGTCACCGATGCGTATTTTTACACCACCCAGCAGGGCCGGGTCCACCTTGACTTGCAGCTGAACCGACTTGCCTGTGGAAGCCGAAAGCTTTTCCGTCAGCATTTTTACTTCTTCTTCGGGAACCTCCCGGGCTGCAACCAGTTCCGCCTTGGCTACATTACGGTGTTCATCCGCCATGTCCTTGTATTCCTCTACTATAACAGAGATGTAAGATTCACGGCGTTTGTCGACCACCATCTTAAGAAAATTCATGGTCAGATCGGAAACCTGACCGGCAAAAATCTTTTCAATGACTTCCTTCTTTGCCGCGGCGGGAATCAGCAGGTGAGCCAGGTATTCTTTAAGGTTTTCCATTTCTTCAATGGCAGCTACCACTTTTTCAAGTTCCTGCTGAAAATCATCAATTTTATTCGCTTCCCGGGCTATGGTGAAAAATGCTTCCGCATAGCGCCTGGCGACGCTTCTATTTAGCATAGGAGATCGCCCGCCTCATTAACGAATTGTTTAACCATAGTCTTGTGGTCCTCATCGGTGATGACCCGTCCCAGAACCTTCTCCGCCGCCGTCAATGCCAGCGCTGCAGCGGTATCCTTCAGCTCAATCTTGGCCTGTTCTGTGGCGGCCTGAATCTCAGCTTCAGCTTTAGTTTTCGTGTTAGCGGCATCTTCCTTCGCTTTGGCCAGGATCTCGTTTTTGGCGTCTTCGGCCGCCTTGGTGGCCCGTGCTACGATCTCCTGGGCTTCCTTGCGGGAATCAGCCAGATTCTGCTGGGTCTCTTTCCTCATTTCTTCCACTTCGCGCTTGACGTCTTCGGCATGCTTGAGAGAACCCTCGATAGTATTGGTGCGCTGTTCCAGCATTGTGTTGATGGGGCCATAAGCAAATTTGTACATAATAGCCAGCAACACAAAGAAGTTAACGGCCGTCCAGCCAACCACAAACCAGTTCCCAAAAGCAGGGGTTTGACCCGCAGGTGCTTCAACCGGAGCACCGCCTCCACCCGAGGCCAAGCACAAGGTGGCGAACGCCATGATCATAAGCATGGTCAAAAGGAGTGCGGATAAATAATACCACCTGTTCCTCCTCACGGATCTGCTACCTCCAATCTAGACCAAAATAGTATTTGGGGCGACAGGGCATCCTTTCCAAAAACAGGAATGTCCTCGCCCTATCGCCCGCAAATCAAGAAAAAAGCAGACTTTTTGAACCTTACGCTTTACCAACCAGCATAAATGCGATGAGTAGTCCGTAAATGGTCAGGGTTTCAATAAAGGCCAGAGTAATGAAGAGCAGAGTCCTAACGTCTCCACCTACTTCAGGTTGCCGGGCGATGGCTTCAAAAGCTTTACCTCCCGCAATCCCCATTCCGATACCACCACCGATACCGGCTATTGATACTGCAAGACCAGCGCCTAATGCGACACCCATTCCTTTCCCTCCTTTCTATTGCTCCAACGGTTTTAACCTTTTGAGCCGAAATTGTTGATTTGTTTAATGACCCTCTCCGGCGGCTGCGGCGATGTAGCTGGCCGAGAGGATTGTAAACACAATAGCCTGGATAGCACCTAGCAATAGGCTCAAGCCCATAATTGCTCCCGGTACAATAAACGGTGCCATGAACAGCAGGAACGCGATAACCATCTCTTCACCGAAGATGTTACCGAATAGACGGACTGTCAGGGACAACGGGTGAGCCAGTTCCTCGACCAGGTTTAACGGTAACATGGCCGGGCTGGGACTGACAAAGTGTTTGAAATAGTGTCCGCCATGTTCACTGAAACCGGCAATATGCACAGAAAAGAACGTGATCAACGCCAGAGTCATGGTCACGTTCCAGTTACTGGTCGGGGGTTGGAAACCCTTAACATTTGCCGCTCCAGGAATTAGTCCGCTGTAGTTGCTGAACAAAATGAACAGGAAAAACGCCGTGAGCACAGGCGCCCACTTTTTGGCGACATGTTCCTCGTCCATGAGCTGGGTGAAAAAGTCATAGGTCCAGATGATGATGGCCTCGAAAGCATTCTGCAGGCCCCGTGGTACTATCTGCATATTTTTAGTTGCAAAATAGGAAATGCAACCAATCAGCAAAATGAGAGCCCATTCGGTAACAACGAGGTGGTCAACGGGTATCGGACCGATGTGGAAAAGAGCGCCATCCCACATACCAAAAATCATTTTTTTCTCCCCCCCTCCTGATGTAAATTTTGCGGTGTGTTTTGCCAGCTCTTGCTCAAGGGCTGATCAACAAACCTTCAACCGAAACCGCAGAAGGCTTCGGATGATTTCCCTTACTCTTGATCAGGACTGTCTTTTTTGGGTAAGGATGAATTGCTGTTCGACATGCTGCGGTCCCACATGACCTTGATGCCGGTGACTACTCCCAGCAGGAAGCCAACAACGGTTAACCAGGGATCAGTATCCAGCAGCCGATCGAGCCATCGACCACCAAAGTACCCGAGGGCTACTGCCGCCACTATGGTTGTACCCATATTCAGCGCTTCGGCCAAGCCTTTTACCCAGTTCTTTTGTCCCCGTTGTACCATACCTTCACCTTTACCCGTTTTTAACAGCATTCCCCCCTCCTTCTTATTCGTCACCAATGGGCAAATTCCTTTTAGTACTGACGAAAAAGAAGGTTTTATCAAGGAGTCTTCCTGCTATATTTTTTTAAAATCGCTCAGGAGTCGATAAGTTTTATAGATTCTAGCCCGGCAAGCCTAAATCCTCTTAGGAATAATGTAAATTATTTGGTTTTTTTGTCGGTAAATGTGCCGGGTTCTATTTATCTTCCCAGGTAGCCCTTTCTTTCCAGTTTTTCGCGATGCTCCCACAGGGCACTTTCAATATCAACCCCGTATTTCTCTTCCATGACAAACATCATGGTCACTGCTGTCTGGGCCACATCCAGCAATTCGTAAGCGATTTGCTTCATAACCGCAGCCTCATCCATACAGATCTGTTCCCCGCTTAAACCGCGATACTTGCCGATCGCCTGAGCAAGCTCCCCGGCCTCCTCCATAAGTTTCAGGGCCGTTGATTCAAGGGTAGGGTTGAGCCGATTCAGTTTAGGCAAGGAAAGCGTTTTGCTTTCCATATTTTTCCCCTGCCTTCTTTGTTATTTCTATTTCTAATTCCACGGCCAGAAGTTGTCATGCTCCCGTTTGGATTCATTAATAGTCCCTCGCCAGGACTCTACATATGAAGCCAAACACATTTTCGCGGTGGAATTATTTCCTGATTCCTTTATTATCCACCTGTGATACTAAAGGATTAAACGGAAACACGCCTGCCCGGCGGTTCTTTCCTGGATGCGGGCAATGGCATGTTTTATACCGCCCTCTAATCATAGAGGGGGAATTCCCGGCAGAGTTTGGCAACGATATCCCGGGCACGAGCTAGTTCCTCTTTATCCTCCGGATTGCTCAGGGCAGCTACTATCGCCCGGGCTACTTGCTTCATTTCCGCCACTTTCATGCCCCGGCTGGTAAGGGCCGGAGTACCAATACGAATCCCACTGGCTACAGTTGGTTTTTCCGGATCAAAAGGAATGGTATTCTTATTAACGGTTATGTTTACGGATTCCAGGATAGCCTCAGCTTCCTGGCCGGTCAATCCCATGGTGCGTACGTCCACCAGCATAAGGTGATTGTCTGTTCCCCCGGAAACCAGCCTCAGCCCATTATTGCTCAATTCCTGCGCCAATGCCGCCGCATTGTCCACGATCTGTTTCTGGTAGGCAGCAAAATCGGGTGAGAGGGCTTCTTTAAAGCAGACTGCCTTGGCGGCTATCACATGCATCAATGGCCCGCCCTGGATTCCAGGAAAAACCGCACTATCTATTTTCCGCGCCCATTCTTCTTTGCAGAAAATAACCCCGCCCCGGGGACCACGCAGCGTTTTGTGGGTGGTGGAGGTTACAAAGTCCGCATAAGGTATGGGGCTGGGATGCAAGCCGGCCGCTACCAGGCCTGCAATATGTGCCATATCAACAAAAAGCAGGGCCTCCACTGCATCGGCAATTTCCCTGAATTTCACAAAATCAATAATACGCGGATAGGCACTGGCACCCGCTACAATCATTTTCGGTTTTACTTTCCTGGCGACTGCCATGATTTCATCATAGTCGATGGTTTCGGTATCCTTATTTACTCCGTATTCTTCAAAGTTGAAGTATTTACCAGATATGTTGACCCGGCTCCCATGGGTAAGGTGGCCACCATGACTGAGGTTCATCCCCAGCAGGGTATCCCCTGGTTGGACGGCGGCAAAGTATACGGCAGTATTAGCCTGGGCTCCGGAGTGGGGCTGAACATTGACATGTTCAGCGGCGAAAAGCTGTTTGGCTCTTTCCCGGGCCAATTCCTCAACTTTATCCACATGCTCACAGCCACCATAATAACGCTTGCCGGGATATCCTTCTGCGTATTTGTTGGTCATCACACAACCCTGTGCAGCCATTACCGCACGGGATACAAAGTTTTCTGAGGCGATAAGTTCCAACTTGTTGTTCTGCCTCATCTCTTCCTGGCGGATGGCCTCAGCCACCTCAGGATCGACCGGGCTAACATATTGTTCAATGTAGTCCACTCCTGCTAACTCCTCTCGCGGCAGTTTTTTTCCAGCATCTTTATTTTATCTACCCGGCGCTGATGTCTGCCCCCTGTAAAATTGGTATTTAGGAAGGTATGGACAATTTCCTCAACCAGACCGCTGCCGGTTATTCTGGCCCCAATAGCCAGGATGTTGGCATCGTTATGCTCCCGGGCCATACGCGCCTCAAAACCACTGCGGCACAAGGCCGCGCGTATACCTGCCATCTTGTTGGCCGCTATAGATATACCTATGCCTGTACCACATATAAGAATACCAGGAATATCTCTATCCAGCACTTCCCGGGCTACCTTTTCCGCGATATCCGGATAGTCCACTGATTCGGGTGAGTCGGTTCCGCAGTCCAGCACTTCATAACCTTCCCTAGCGAGAAACGCTTTTACCTCTTCCTTAAGTTGAAAGCCAGCGTGATCACTGCCCATGACAATTTTCATTTCTACACCTCATTTGTATCTGAAGGTCGGTTAGACTCTGCGGATTTAAGCTGATGCTATGATACCCGGTGATAGTCAATATAATTTATATTAACTCAGAACCCGCCCCGGAACAACTCCCCGGAATAAAAGGGGAAAAAAGGGGTTTAAGAAAGTCCCCCGGGTGTTGGGCAAAGGTATTTGCAGAATTCAGCTTACCTATCCAGCAGCCTTTCTGCTACCCGGTTCAATATGTATTCCAGTTGGGCAGCGCATTCCTCATAAATGGCCTGCCCCCCGCCAAAGGGGTCGGCTACTTCTCCCGCTATTCCGGCAAATTCGGCCAGGGTAAAAATGTTCTCCTTCCTGGTTGGGAACCTGTCCCAAAGATATTCTCGCTGCACATCGGTCATGGCAAGCACCAGGTCGGCTGCCTGAACCAGGCTGGCATCAACCGGCTGGGAGCGGTGGCCTTTAATGTCAATTCCGCGTTCCTCCATAACGGCAATAGCATACTTACTGGCCGGAAGACCTGGGCCGGTGGTTAACCCCGCTGAACTTATATGAAATTCTTCCGCGCTGCCTGGGGCCCTTTCCTGCAGTATTTTTTGTAACAAGGCCTTGGCCATGGGGCTGCGGCAGGTATTACCCGTACACACCAGGAGAATGTTTTTCATCCCTGGTACCACTCCCTCCCAGTTTTATAAAACCAGTTTGACTGCCAGCAGTAAGAGAACCAATCCCCCCACCATCTGGGCATAACTTCCTACCAGCCGATTAAAGACCCGTCCCCCGGTAAAGCCCAGCAGGGTCATGCTACCCGCTACCAGACCCATGATTAATACGGTGATGAGGAGCGGCATTTTCAAGGTACCCAAACTGAATCCTACTGTCAAGGCATCGATACTTACGGAAATACCCAAAAGGAAAATGCTGTTCCAATCTTCCCCCCTTCGCCGATCCTGGCGATGCAACAATTTCCTGCCTTCATGCAGAGCAACCGACTCCGGTTTGCTTTCGCGATAGCCTTTAATAAGAAAGTCCAGGGCGATATAGGCCAGGACTACTGCCCCCAGGCGTGAGGCCCAGATGCCAAGAAACCTGCCTACTGCCATACCCAGACTGAGCCCAATAAGAGGCATAAGAATATGTAGTATGCCTACTGTCCCGGAGAATTTCCATTCATATTGGCGGGTGACTCCCCGAATACCCATCCCCATGGACAAAGAGAAAGCATCCAGACCCAGGACAATTGCTACCAGAATAATGGTAAATAGCTGCTCGAACATAGCATACCCCTGTCATTTTTCTTTAATCTAGGATATAGATACGCAGACCTAACTATTCTAAAATGACGGCAATAAAGTAGCTGTTTTAATATTCACCCTATCTTGAATACGATGAGGTTAAAGCGGGTGATTATTGTGGGCAGCTTTCTTAACCCGATCGATAATAGCGTTCATTTTACCACCGGAAACTTGCGGCAAGGGAGCGAAAACAAGCCGCTTTACCCCCTGGGCTTCTGCCTCACGCAGTATACTGTAAAGATTGGACCTGTCTCCCTCCAGATCGAGGATAAAAACCTGAATCTTTTCGCCGGGGTCAGCGGTTTGATGGTCCGGGTAGATTACAACTGCAGTTCCGGATTCCGGCCGCCTCAGCTCTTCCAGGAACTGCTGCCGGTCCTGGCAAAGGATAACCGTACTGGTAGTACGGTAATGGGGAAAGATATCATTCTCGGGTTTTATTGTTGTCAGCCTGCGCTGCAGAATATTTTCCAGAGCCTCGATGGGAATTCCCCCGGTACGAAGAACTACATATTCGGGGGTGGAAAGGTCAATCACAGTAGATTCTATCCCCAGGCCGGTGGGCCCCGCGTCCAGTACTGCGGCAATACGCCCATCCAGATCCTGGCGAACATGGTTGGCAGTAAGGGGGCTGGGACGCCCGGAGAGATTAGCACTGGGGGCGGCAATTGGTCCTGCCTCGGCAATCAGAGCCAGGGCTACCGGGTGAGCCGGCATGCGTAATCCTACCCCTGCCTTTCCGCCCCGGACAATATCCGGAATCAAGGGCCCGGCAGGAAGTATAATGGAAAGGGGACCCGGCCAGAATGATTCCATGAGCAGAATGGCATCGGCAGATGGCTCGCCTACCAGATTCCTGACCTGTTCACGGTCGCTGACGTGAACCAGGAGGGGCTTGTTGGCCGGGCGTTCTTTGGCAGCAAAGATTTTTTCCACAGCGTGGGAAATGGACGCCAGAGCTCCCAGCCCATAGACTGTTTCGGTTGGAAAGGCTACCAGTTCTCCCTCAATTAACAGGCGGGCCGCTTTACGTATTATGTCCGTCTCAGGATTGTTAGGATCAACCTGCCAGTAGCGGGTCTGCAAAGCTATGCGCCTCCTTCCTTTTGGGCTATAACCACCCGGTCCCGGCCGGCCAGGTCCTGCCGAAGTTCCACGGTCGGATAAAAGCCGCCGTTTTCCCGGACCATCTGTCGGGCCACTTTTCCCTGGTCCCAGCCTATTTCAAAGCAGAGGTAGCCATTGGGAAGCAGCATTTCTACAGCTTGAGGCAGTAAACGACGATAAACGTCAAGCCCATCACCCGGTGCCAGCAAAGCCAGGCGAGGTTCGTGGCGGGAAACGGAGAGTGGCAACCCCTCCCACTGGCTCTCCGGTATATAGGGGAGGTTGGCGACAATAAAATCAAAGGGCCCCTGGTCGGCTGCCGGAGTCAATAGATCCCCGGCCAAAAAGAGCACCTCCGCCCCGTTCTGTTGGGCATTGACCCGAGCTATCTCCAGGGCAGCGGAAGAAATGTCAGTGGCAACAATTCGCGCCCGAGGCAGGTAGTGTGCCAAACTCACAGCAATAGCACCTGAGCCGGTGCCCACCTCACATATGGACGGTGCGCTTAGCTCCCGGGCCAATGAGCAGACAGTCTCCACCAGTATTTCCGTATCCGGACGGGGAATTAAAACATCCGGATTGACGGTAAATGAAAGCGACATAAACTCGTGCTGTCCACATATATAAGCAGCCGGTTCCCCGGACACCCGGCGCTGCACAAAACCGCGCATGCGCTCACGTTCTTCCCGGTTTACCGGCTCATCATAATGCGTATAAAGATAGACCCGATCACGTTCCAGTGCCCGGGCCAGCAGAACTTCGGCTTCCAGGCGGGCTTCTTCCAGGCCCTTGTCCCGGAAATAGCCGGTCGTCCACGCAATTAATTTGCCAATGGTCCAACTCTCCTGCACTTAATCCACCTGTTTCAGTTTAGCTGCCTGGTCATTGGCTGTCAGGGCGTCGATTATTTCCGCCATCTGCCCCTCCATGACCATGTCCAGTTTATGAAGGGTCAAATTAATCCGGTGATCGCTTACCCTCCCCTGGGGGAAGTTGTAGGTACGAATACGTTCACTACGGTCCCCGGTGCCCACCTGGTTTTTGCGAGTGCCGGCCAGCTGAGCATTTTGTTCTTCTTCCATCAGGTCCTTTAAACGCGAGCGCAATACCCGCATGGCCTTGGCCTTATTTTTATGCTGGGATTTCTCATCCTGGCAACTGACCACCAAACCCGTGGGCAGGTGAGTAATACGCACTGCTGACTGGGTAGTATTCACCGACTGTCCTCCCGGCCCACTGGAACAAAAGACATCTATGCGCAGTTCATTCGGATCAATGTCCACTTCCACTTCTTCCGCCTCGGGAAGTACGGCAACGGTAGCTGCCGACGTATGAATACGCCCGCCGGACTCCGTGGTGGGTACCCGTTGGACTCGGTGGACTCCCGATTCAAACTTTAATTTGCTGTAAGCGCCCTGCCCTTCTACACCCAAAATAATTTCTTTGATTCCGCCAATATCCGTATAGTGGGCATCCATTATATCGATTTTCCATCCCTGGTTCTCCGCATAGCGGGAATACATACGGAAAAGGTCGGAAGCAAAAAGCGCCGCTTCCTCTCCCCCGGTTCCGGCCCGGATTTCCATGATTACGTTTTTTTCATCATTGGGATCACGGGGAAGGAGGAGAACTTTTAACTCCTGTTCCAGGATCTCGCGCTGGCCTTCCAGGTTTTCCTGTTCTTCCAGAAGCATCTGCCGGAATTCCTCTTCCGGTCCTTCCTGCATCATCTGCCGGGTTTCCTCCGCTTCAGCGAGAACTCGTTTGTATTGGCGATATTTCCCTACAATATCGCTAAGATCGGAGTGAGCCTTGGCATATTTCTGATATTTACTCTGATCGGCCAGGGTTTCCGGCCGGCTTAAAAGCTCGCTCAGTTCCTCATATTTTTCTTCCAGGCTAGACAGTTTTTCCAGCATCCTGCCAACCTCCCCTCAATGATATTTATACGGCTCCCGTAGAATGTGATTGCAGGGCCATTTCCCCGGAAACCACCTGGTTGGGGATGACCGCCTTAAGCGCAGTCAAGGCCACCTCCAACTGGCTGTCATCCGGTTCCCGGGTAGTCAGTTTCTGTAGGTACAGCCCCGGGGCAATCAGCCAGCGGGCCCATTTCTGTTCATAGTATTTTCCGCCAAAACGCAAGAACTCATAACCCAGGCCCGCCACCACCGGCAAAACTGCCAGGCGCGACCAGACCCTATAGAAAAGGCTGCCCTCACCCAGCAGGGCAAATACCAGAATGGATATTACCATTACGATAAGCAAGAAGCTGGTACCGCAGCGGGGGTGCAGAGTGCTATGCCGGCGCGCATTA
>CAZLYH010000061.1:0-12107 GCA_964563775.1 uncultured Syntrophomonadaceae bacterium
TCTGGCGGGCCCGTTCATAAGCCTGTTCCTGGCAGCCTTATTTTACTTTTTTCCCCTCTTGGCCGAAGGGGAGTCAACCAGCTTTTTTGTGCATATCAATCTTCTACTGGGGCTCTTTAATCTGTTGCCGGTGCTTCCGCTGGATGGCGGCCGCATCTTGCGGGCAGTTCTTTCGCGTGTGCAGGGGTACCGGCAAGCTACTAGTACCGCCGCAGGATTAGGGAAACTGGTGGCGGTGCTGCTTGTGGTGAGCGGGATCTATCTGATCCGCTTTGAAATTCAGTCTGCCAACCTCCTGGTGGTGGGGGTTTTTCTTTTCTGGGCCGCCCGGCGCGAAGCCAGCCTGTTATCCTTCGCCTTTATGCGCTTCCTGGTGAAAAAAAAGGGAGAACTGTCCCGCCATGGATTCCTGCCCTGCTATCAGGTGGTGAGCCGTCCTGATACTCCTATAAAAGATATCCTCAAATCCGCCCGGCCGGCCCAGTACCTTCTGGTGGTGGTAATTGACTCCCAGGACCGTATTCAGGCTACCGCCGGCGAAGCGGAACTCATCGAGTGTCTATTGGAAAAAGGCCCCTCAGCTTCCCTTAATGATTTATAAACATTGATTCCCCTGCACTCTCTGTTGCCTGGCTCACTTAAGGTTAAGCCCGGCGGTTTATGGTAAGATATATAATGTTTAGATTTTTTCGTCCGTGGAGGCTGGAATGAAGGAAAAACTGTTTCGAGATATTTTGCCCAGGGTGGCCAAACCTGCCCGTTATACGGGGAATGAAGTAAATATGATCACTAAAGACTGGGAAAAGGCTCGGGTTAAAATGGCGTTTGCCTTTCCGGATGTCTATGAAGTAGGGATGTCCCACGTGGGTGGGAAAATTCTCTACGGGCTGGTTAATGAGCGCAGTGAACATTTGATGGAGCGCGTTTTTGCTCCCTGGCCGGACATGGAAGCTGAATTGCGGAACGAAGGCATCCCTCTTTATGCTCTGGAGTCCTTTCGCCCTCTGGGCGATTTTGATGTGGTGGGGTTTTCCCTGCAATACGAGATGTCCATTTCCAACGTGCTAAATATGCTGGACCTGGCTGGAATTCCTTTGTGGAGTCGGGACAGAAAACAGGAAGATCCGCTGGTGATTGCCGGGGGACCGGTGGTATTTAATCCTGAACCATTTGCGGATTTCTTCGATGCTTTTCTCATCGGGGACGGCGAAGAGGTAATACTGGAATTTCTGGATGCAATTGATACCAACCGGGAACTATCCCGGCAGGAGTTGCTTTTGCGTCTGGCTGCTATTGAAGGGGTTTATATTCCTGCTCTTTATCGGGTCGAATACCATGATGATGGAACCCTGCGTGGCATGCACCCTTTGCACAGTGGGGTACCTTCCCGGGTGAAGAAAAGGGTGGTGCGCAGCCTGGACGAAGCTTACTATCCGGAGCGTCCCTTGGTTCCATATTTGAGTATTATTCATGACCGGGCGGTACTGGAAGTCATGCGTGGGTGTCAGCGCGGGTGCCGCTTCTGTCATGCCGGGATCGTTTATCGCCCGGTGCGGGAGCGCAGTATAGAAACCCTCAAGCGCCAGGCCGACCAGCAGTTAAAAAGCAGTGGTTACGAGGAGATTTCCCTGGCTTCTCTAAGCACCCTGGATTATTCCGGCGTGGACCGGCTGGTGCGCCAGCTGGTTGAAGAATACGGCGGTTGCGGTGTCGGCGTTTCCCTGCCTTCTCTGCGGGTAGACGCTTTTTCCATTGACCTGGCCAACCAGGTGCAAAAGGTGCGCAAGACTACACTCACCCTGGCACCGGAGGCGGGCAGCCAGCGACTGCGGGATGTTATTAACAAAAACGTAACTGAAGAGCAGCTTCTGGCTGCGGTGGAAGCGGCTTTCCGCTCCGGCTGGCTGGCGGTAAAGCTCTATTTTATGTTCGGACTTCCCTATGAAAAGAATGAAGACCTGGACGGGATTCTCGAGTTGTTGGAGAAAGTAAAGGAAGCCGGGGATCAGTATGCGCCCCGCCCGGTGGAAGTTAGGGCCAGCCTGGCTTGCTTTGTTCCCAAGGCCCATACCCCCTTCCAATGGCAGCCCATGAATCACCAGGAGGAACTGGAAGAAAAACGCCGCTATATGACCCGCTATCGGCGCAGGCGTATCAAGGTCAGTTTTCATGACAGCCGATTAAGTGTTTTGGAAGGAGTTCTGGCCCGGGGTGACCGCCGCCTGGCGGCGGGTATTTTCCGTGCCTGGGAAAAGGGCGCCAAATTTGACGGTTGGACGGAATACTTTAGTTTTGACCTGTGGATGCAAGCCCTGCAGGAATGTGGTCTGGATACGGCCTTCTACATTCACCGCAGCCGTTCCCGGGACGAGCTGTTCCCCTGGGACTTTATTGATATCGGCGTGAGTCGTGAGTTTCTCTGGAAGGAAAATGAAAGGGCGCAAGAGGCGGCGCTCACTCCTGACTGTCGTCACGAAGGCTGCAGTGCCTGTGGGATTTGTTCGGCTTTCGGAGTGGACCTGGATATCAAGGAGGACGGTGGGCATGCGCATTCGAGCTGAATACCGGGTGGGGGCGGAACTAAAGTTTCTGGCCAACCTGGACCTGCTGCACCTATTTGAAAGGGCTTTGCGTCGGTCTGGACTGCCGTTTGCTCTCAGCGAAGGTTTTAATCCTCATGTGCGTTTGTCGCTGGGAACGGTTTTGCCGGTAGGCCTGTGGGGAGAGCGGGAATACTTGGACCTGGAGTTGACCAGGCCGGTTGCCGAAGACGAATTTATGGGCCTTTTAAATGATGCTTTACCTCCTCCGGTACAGGTAAAACAATGCCGTGAGCTGGAAGCGGGGGATCCTTCTCTGATGAAGGTGGTCAATGCTGCTTCATATATCTTTGCCACCCGGGTTTCAGGGGAGCTATTGGTTCGGCTGGCGGAAGAGTGGCTGGGTGCATCGCAGCTGGTTGTAAAGAGCCGGGGGAAAAAAAGGGATGTGCCCAAAGATTTGCGGCCCGGCCTGCATAAAATTGCCGTGAATGATTGCCATAATTTTGCTATCATGGAGATGTGGGTAAGCACGGGAGACCCGCTCAACATTCGCTATGATGAGCTGATCAGTCTGTGGGAGGCAGGGGGCTGCTCCAAAGAAATGTTGGTGGACATATTCCGCAGTGGCAACTACGTCAAGGAAGGGGACAGGTTTCTGACCCCGCTGGAAAAGGTGAGGTAGTTGATTCGAGAAATTATTGCCGAGGTATATCCCTGGGAATCACGGGTAGCCATTGTAGAAGACAGTCGGTTGGCCGAGGTTTTTTGGGCGGACCAGGATGAAAGTGTAGGGAATATCTACAAAGGAAGAGTAAAAGACATTCTCCCCGGGTTGTCTTGTGCCTTCGTTGATATCGGGCTGCCACGCAACGCGTTTTGCTATGCCGGAGACGTGGTTATCCCTGGTCTGTGCAAGGGTGTGCAGGCGTTTGACCTGTTAAAACGGGGCCACGAAATTATGGTCCAGGTAAAAAAAGAGGCTTTTTCTGAGAAGGGGGCCAGGGTTACCGGGGAAATTACTATTCCCGGGCATTTCCTGGTATTGCTTCCCTTCCAGCGTGATATCTCCATTTCCCGTAAATTAACCTGTGATGACCGACGCAAACACCTGCGCCACCTGATTGAGGAGAATCGGCCGACGGAGATGGGAGTTATCCTGCGTACCGCTTGTGCGGATGCGGAAGATCAGGAGATCGTCAATGAATTTAGCGAGCTATTAAAGGCCTGGGAGGAGATCAATCGGCGTTTTGATCGGGTTAAGGCTCCGTACTTGATTTATGAGGATATAGATGTTCTGGAAAGGACTCTGCGCGACTACCTGGATGGTGATATCCGGCGGGTAGTAATCAATAATGTCCGTCTTAAAGACAAGATTGATGCCTATATGCACAAAACCGGGACCCCTTATAAGTTTGCAGTGCAATTCGAGGAAGGGGACCTGTTCGAGAAATATGGACTGGAAAAAGATATCCGCCGCACCCTGCGCCGCAAGGTATGGTTGAAAAACGGGGGCTATTTGATTATCGATGAAACTGAGGCCATGACAGTTATCGATGTCAACAGTGGCAAGTACACCGGCAAGGACAATTTTGAAGAAACCGTTTTTCGTATCAATCTGGAGGCAGCGGTGGAGATTCCCCGGCAGCTGCGACTACGCAGCCTGGGAGGTATTATCCTCATAGATTTCATCGATATGAAAGACAAGGATAACGAGGAAAAGGTGATTGCCGCTTTTAAGCGGGAAGTGGCCCGGGACAAGGCGCATACCCGGATCGTGGGCATGACCGGGTTGGGTTTTCTGGAAATGACGCGAAAAAAATCCCGTTACGGGGTCTCGGAGTTTTTTACCGACGAATGCAGCAACTGCAATGGCCGGGGAAGGATGTTGAACCTGTTTGCACTGGCCTGTGAAGTGAAGCGGAAGTTGGCTAATATGGGCTATCTTTTGCAGCAAGAAATTATCTGTGAAGCTCATCCGCGACTATTGGAGCTTATCGCCAACGACGAGAAAAACCTGGCCTATATTCAGAAGCGGACCGGGAAGAAAATCAAGCTGCTGGCCAACCCGGACCTGCCTCCTATCGAATACCGGATCTACTCTGAAGAGAGCCTGCCATGAACCCGGACTATCTTGACTTTGCATGGTAATTATGTTAATTTCGTAGTTGGGTTGCTGTTTTGCAACCGCTCGGTTCGGGCTGTTATAAATGGCTTTAAAGCCTGCCTGGAACTGGCGAGTCTAAAAAGCTATGGAGGTGCAACCAATCATGTATGCCATTATCCAAACCGGTGGAAAACAGTTCAAAGTAGAAGAAGGAACCATCCTTAAGGTCGAAAAACTACCGGCAGAGAGTGGCCAAACCATTGTTTTTGACCAGGTTTTGATGCTGGAGGACAGCAACGGGAACGTTAAAATCGGGAGTCCCCTGGTTGAGAATGTTACGGTGGAGGCCGAGGTCCTGGAACAGGGCCGGGAAAAGAAGGTTATTGTCTACAAGTACAAGAGGCGGAAAAACTATCGCCGTAAACAGGGTCACCGCCAGCCCTATACCAAGGTTAAAATTCAGAAAATTACCGGCGCATGATTGAGGTCCAGATTGATTACCGCAAAGAACGTATATGCGGCTTTACGGTTAAAGGTCATGCCGGATTCGGTTACCCGGGCGAAGATATTTACTGTGCCGGAGTGTCAGCCATTACCCAGACAGCTTTGCTGGGTCTGATGTGCTACCTCTCCCAGCCCCCGTATTTCCAGATGGAAGAAGGCTTAATGGAGTGCCGGCTAGGGGAGGAACTCACCCCGGAGGAGCAAGGGATCGCCCAGGTCATTCTGGGTACCATGGAAGCCGGTTTAAAGGCGATGCAGGAATCTTATGGACAGTATCTAAGTGTCAAGGTGAGGAGGTTGTGAGCATGTTTCAGTTTAATCTGCAGCTTTTTGCACATAAAAAGGGTGTAGGCAGTTCCAAGAATGGCCGGGATAGCGAATCCAAACGCCTGGGAGTCAAGCGTTATGATGGCCAGGTAGTTAGGGCTGGAAATATTCTGGTTCGCCAGCGGGGAACCCGTATTCACCCCGGTGAAAACGTTATGATCGGCGGGGACGACACCTTGTTTGCCGTGGTAGACGGTGTGGTCAAGTTTGAAAGAAAGGGCCGCGACAAGAAGCAGGTCAGTGTTTACCCGGTCGACGAGACTGCTACTGTTTAAACCAGTCTCGTTCCAAGTTCAGAGCACAGGTTTCAGTAGGGAAAGTGGTTGGCTTTCCCTACTGTTATTTTTCTCCCTGGTCAGGGCAGATTAAGAACAGGCTTGCTAAAACAAAGAATGCTTATTCGAGACGAGGCAACTGGTGTTACCCGGGCGGAGTCTCGGTGACGGAATATTTGTGCATCCAAACTAAATGCCTTTGCAGTGGAATCAAGAAAAAGAATAATGAGGAGGGCGACAGATGCAGGATGAAAAAGTGGTCGGAATTATTCGCCGGATGCGCCACGATTTTGGCAACCATCTGCAGGTCATCCTGGGGTACCTGGAACTGGAACGTCCCCGGGAGGTCAAGGATTACATACATTCCTTAATTGATGAGATGCAGGCGGAAAGAGTTATTTTCGAGCACCTGCCGGAACAAGTTGCCCTTTATCTTTATCAGCAGGTACTGATGGCGGCGGATTTGGGTCTGATCCTGCACTTTCGCGAACTTAAGATTACCTCCTGCGAATTGCTGCAGATGAATAATGAACCCCTGACAACCCTGCGAAGGATTGGCCCGGTCTTGCAGAGCAATGACGAGGAACCGGTAGTGGAAGTATCTCTCTTCGGGGGAGAGGGCGAGATGGTTATGGTTATTAACAGCCAACACCTGGAAACATCACCGTTAAGTGTTTCCATACGGGAGTGAAAACAGTGTTTATTGATGAGGCTCGTATCTTTGTCAAGGGGGGAGACGGAGGCAACGGAATTGTTGCCTTTCGCCGTGAGAAGTATGTTCCCATGGGGGGGCCGGCCGGTGGAGACGGTGGACGGGGCGGAAACGTTATTCTTAGGGCCGACCAGGGCCTGGGCACCCTGATGGATTTCCGCTATCACAGGCATTTTAAGGCTGATCGCGGTGTCCATGGTCAGGGAAAGAATATGCACGGGGCAGGGGCGGATGACCTGGTGGTACGCGTTCCCATCGGAACAATAATCCGGGATGATGAGAGTGGTGAAATCATAGCCGACCTGGTGGAGGACGGGCAGGAAGCCATTGTTGCCCGGGGAGGCCGGGGCGGCCGGGGCAACGCCCGCTTTGCGACCGCAGTGAATCGGGCTCCCTCCTTATCGGAAAACGGCGAACCAGGCCAGGAAAGGTGGATCCGTCTGGAACTTAAGCTGTTGGCCGATGTGGGCCTGGTGGGCTTTCCCAATGCCGGTAAATCAACGCTGATAGCCAAAATTTCCGCTGCCCGGCCTAAAATTGCCGATTATCCCTTTACCACACTGGTTCCCAATCTGGGCGTAGTAGCCCTTAAAGGGCGGGAACCTTTTGTGGTTGCGGATATTCCCGGACTAATTGAAGGGGCGCATAGCGGTAGTGGACTGGGGCACGAGTTCCTGCGCCATATCGAGAGAACCAGGGTACTGGTATTTGTTTTGGATGCCGCCGAGACGGAAGAGCGGAGCGTTCTGGATGATTATCACACTCTAAGGGAGGAACTGGGACGCTTTAATGCCCGGTTGCTGGACCGTCCCTTCCTGGTTGCGGCCAATAAGATGGATTTACCCCGCGCCCGGGGAAATCAGCCCCGGCTGCAAGCCGAATTCGGCGACCGGCTGTACAATATCTCTGCCGTTACCGGGGAAGGGGTGGAGGCTCTGCTGGAAGCGCTGCAGGACCTGCTGGCCAACACCCCCCGGGATGTGGTAGTAGAAGAAGAAAACCTGGTGGTCCGAAGGTTTGAACCCGAGGAAGAACCCTTTAATATTGATGTGGAGAATGGAGTATATCAGGTGAGCGGAAAACGCATCGAAAAGCTGGTTCATATGACCAACTTCTCTACGGAGGAGGGTTTGCGGCGTTTTCAGAGAACAGTTATCAAAATGGGCCTGGAAGAGGCTTTGAAGGCCAGGGGGATTAAGCCGGGGGACACGGTGAAAATTTTAGACCTGGAGCTGGAATACAACGAATAAAACCAAGTTGGGGTGTGGTTAAAATGATATCTCGTCAGATGCTGAAGCGGTGCCGGCGGCTGGTAGTAAAAGTGGGAACCAGCACCCTCACCTATGCCAATGGCCACCTGCATTTGCAGCGCATAGAAGGCCTGGTACGGGAGATGGCTGACCTGCACAACCGGGGGTTGGAAGTATTGCTGGTTAGTTCAGGGGCTATCGGTGTAGGTGCCGATCGGATGGGTTACAAGAAAATACCACGGACCATGCCGGAAAAGCAGGCCCTGGCCGCCATCGGGCAGGGGGCACTCATGCACCTGTATGAAAAGCTCTTTGCTGAATATGGCAAGACCGTGGCCCAGGTACTTCTCACCCGCGGGGATTTGGATGAGAGGATTCGCTATCTAAATGCCAGTAGTGCTCTGCAGGCCTTGCTGAATATGAAAGTCATACCCATCATTAACGAAAACGATACCGTTGTGGTTGAAGAGATAAAGTTTGGCGACAACGATACCCTGTCAGCAATGGTTGCGGCCATCGTTGACGCTGACCTGTTGATTATCCTTTCTGATGTAGAAGGGCTTTACGATTGCGACCCCCGGGTAAACGAAAAGGCCTCCTTGCAGACTCAAGTGACGGAGATTACCTCGGTTATGGAAGATAACTCCCACAACCGGGGAAGCCGTTTTTCCAGCGGGGGCATGCTCACCAAACTAAAAGCCGCGCGCATTTGCATGGCTGCCGGTGTGCCTATGGTCATTGCCAATGGAGGGAATGACAATGTGGTGCGACGGGTGGTGTCCGGAGAGGAAATCGGGACGCTATTCGTTCCCCGGGAAGAGAAACTCTCCGGGCGCAAGAAATGGATTGCCTTTGGAACTGTTCCTCAGGGTCAAGTTACCGTTGATGAAGGAGCAGGGGAGGCGCTTCTGGAGAAGGGAAAGAGTCTTTTGCCATCAGGTATCACTGGTGTGGACGGTGATTTTGACCGGGGAACGGTGGTGTCCGTCCTTATCAATAATGGGCCGGAAATCGCCCGGGGTATAGTAAACTATAGCTCGGAGGAGATAAGACAGATAGCCGGGAAAAAAAGCTCAGAGATCCAAAAGATACTCCACGAAAAGGATTACGATGAGGTCATTCACAGGAATAACCTGTGGGTGGAGGATATGCAGTAAGGGGGATAAAGATGAACAGTGAACTGCAGGAAGTCTTGCTGGAGCAGGGGCGCCGGGCGCGGATAGCCGCCCGCTTTTTGGCTACTGCCTCCACCAATTTGAAAAACGAGGCGTTGCTGGCCATGGCCGACGCGCTGGAGGAGCGCAGTGAAGACATCGTTGCTGCCAACCGAACCGATCTGGACCAGGGCCGCCAACAGGGCTTAAGTTCTGCTCTGCTGGAAAGGCTGATGCTAAACGAAGGACGCATTCATGATATGGCCGAGGGATTGCGCGAAATAGCCGCTTTACCGGATCCGGTCGGGGAGGTTCTGGGAATGACCCGCCGTCCCAATGGCCTGGAAGTGGGCAAAGTACGTACCCCTCTGGGCGTGGTGGGAATCATTTATGAATCCCGCCCCAATGTAACCGCCGATGCGGCAGGCCTGTGCTTGAAAGCCGGCAATGCCATACTCCTGCGGGGAGGGGAGGAGGCCCTGAATTCGAACCGGGTTATTGCTGGGGTTATTTCTGCAGCGGCAACCCGCGCCGGGATACCTGACGGGGCCATTCAGCTGGTGGATAGCGCGGAGCGGGAAGCGGCCGTCTTTATGATGAAGATGAACGAACACCTTGATGTCTTGATTCCCCGCGGGGGAAAGGGACTGAAGAACGTGGTAATGGAAAATGCCACGGTTCCCTACATTATGACGGGCATGGGCAATTGCCATGTTTACATTGACCAGGATGCGGACCTTGACAAAGCCGCCCCGATTGTTTTTAACGCCAAGGTACAGAGACCTTCGGTATGCAATGCAGCCGAAACCTTGCTGGTGCACCGTGATGTTGCCCAAGCTTTTCTGCCTGGCATGATTACAAAGCTGGCAGAGGCCGGGGTGGAGATCCGCGGCTGTGAGCGAACCCGGAGCATGGTTGACAACCTCAAGGCGGCCTCTGAGGAAGATTGGGCTACCGAATTCCTGGATCTGATCCTGGCGGTCAAGGTGGTTGACGACTTGGAAGAGGCTATTGAACACATTAACCGTTACGGTACCGGCCACAGCGAAGCCATCGTCAGTGAAAACTATACTCATGTGCGCCGCTTTATGGCGGCTGTGGATGCCGCTGCCGTATATGCCAACGCTTCCACGCGTTTTACGGATGGGAACGTTTTTGGTTTTGGAGCGGAAATGGGGATCAGTACTCAGAAGCTTCATGCCCGGGGACCCATGGGTCTGCAGGAACTTACTACCACCAAGTTCATTATCTACGGTGACGGGCAGATTCGTTAGCGGCGGGGTACTTGTTCAGCCAGGGGAGAAGGACAGATGGATTCGGTTCTATAGACCCTTTTCTTTCTCCCCCCGGGAGGTTTGTTTGTGTTTGCAGATATGCTAACCCTCTTTCAAGCTTATGGGGTCTGGGGCTTGTTGGTCCTGGCCTTTACGGAATCATCTTTTTTCCCGATACCACCCGATTTAATGCTTATACCACTTAGTCTGGCCAGGCCCGACCGGGCTCTTTGGTATGCCTTGCTCTGTACCGCCGCCTCAGTAAGTGGAGGATATCTGGGCTATATACTGGGCCGGGTGCTGGGGCAGCCTCTTCTCAGCCGGATTGCTTCGGAACAGACCATAGACCGGGTAGGTGACTTGTTTACCCGCTACGGAGTGTGGGCGGTGTTTTTTGCCGGACTGACTCCGATTCCCTACAAAGTCTTTACCATTTCTGCGGGCCTTTTTGCCATGCCGGTGCCTGCGTTTATCCTGGGGTCGGTACTGGGAAGGGGACTGCGTTTCTTCCTGGTAGCCGGTCTTATCATGTTCACCGGTGAAGCGGCGGTCACATTTATAGCTGCGAATTTCAATTGGCTAAGCATAGTGGTGGCAGGGGGAGCAGTACTTATTTACCTGTTAATCCGTCGTTCCCGCCACCGGGTTCCTGGTAAGTGGCGGCAGAGGGTTCGCGCCAGGTGGGAAAAAATGATCGGCAAAGTAGATAAAGAAACCTGGTATACGAGTGGTGAGTGGGTTATTTCCGTGGGGAGTGGGGCATTTCTGGTATTCTTTCTGGCCGATATTATTGCCGATGTTCTGCGTCAGGAATTGCACCGCAGTGATGTGCTGGTTTCCGCCTGGTTGGGACCCCGCCTGGGCGAATTCTGGGCAGGAATCGGGGGCGTATTAAACGAATGGACGCTGATCGGTGCCATAATACTGGTACTGGTTTTATGGTGGAAAAAAAAGCAGCCGGACCGGGCAGTGTTTATGCTCATAAACCTGGCCGGTTCGGCTGCGGTTCTATACGGATTCAGTATGGTACTTATGAATATGCAAAAAGTAAGCGGAGGCGGCGTTTTCCTGCCGGGACCTTTTCCGCGGTTTCTTATAGATACTCTCTGGGCGGCCCTGATTATCAGCCTGGCGGCAGGCGGGTGGGGCCAATCCCTGCGACGCCGCTGGCCGATGCTGGCCCTGGCGGCGGGATTTCTCCTGGTGATTTCCCTGGGACGCCTGGCCTCAGGCTTCCCGCTATCCGAAGTCTTAATAAGTTTTTCCACCGCGGCGCTCTGGGCGGTAGTTCTGTGGATAGTACTTCTGTACCGGCGCCGGCGTACCTGAAAAACCGTCCTATTCGAGGACTTCCAGTCGATAGCGGGCCAGCTTCTCCTGATCGGCATCGCTAAGACGATACTCGCGATCCAGCAGCTCGCGAGGGCTATCTTCACCGCATAGCGGTGTGGAGAGATAGCGCAACCCGTTATCGTTAATAACGGTTACAATTCTCTTGATGTCCGGGTATTTCCGGGCCAGTTTAAGTGCTGCCGCCACGTTGATTCCCGAAGACATCCCACAGAATATACCTTCTTTTTTGGCCAGCTCACGGGCCATCTGAATCGATTCATCGGAACTGGCGAGAATTATGCCATCTACATATTGCAGGTCCAGGATTTCCGGGATAAGACCGTCGGCAATCCCCTGTACGCGGTGCTGACCTATTTTACCGCAGGCCAGAATAGGCGATTCGGTTGGTTCGGAGATATATACTTTAATTCCGGGATTACGCTCTTTAAGAAAGCGGGCATTACCGGTTACCGTTCCGCCGGTTCCCTGACACATGATAAAGGCATCCAATTCTCCGCCGGTTTGCTCCCAGATTTCCGGAGCAGTCCGGTCCAGATGGGCGCCAACGTTGTCAGGGCGATAAAACTGGCCTACCTCGAATACCTGCTCTCCGTAACGTGCCTTGATCCGTT
>CAZLYH010000062.1:0-11613 GCA_964563775.1 uncultured Syntrophomonadaceae bacterium
GTTTTCCAGCCCGAGCCGCTGCCAGCAGGGCTACCCCCACCGCGTTGTCACTGCTTAATTCCGGGCGGGCAAAATAGAGTTTCATCCCTACCGCGGGGTGCTCAAGCCGCTGGACCAGGCGTTCCCGAATCAGGGAATTGGCCATCACTCCTCCCACCAGCAAGACCTCCCGCAACCCGCTTTCTTCTGCCGCCCGGGTGAGCACCTTCTCCAGGGTATTGGCAATAGCCTTGAAAACCGCCCGGGCGATGTCTTCCGGGGCCGCACCAGCTTCCACCAGTCGCAGAGCAGCTGCTTCCGGACCAGAGAAAGAGAACCCCCGTTCGTCCACCCGGGTAGGCAGGGCCGGGATGCTGTTTTGCGACTGACGAGCCAGTTTTTCCAGTTCCGGCCCGGCGGGAAACGACAAACCCAGGGCTACCCCCACCCGGTCTATTAGTTGGCCGGCATGCAAATCAAGCCCGGGGGTAAGCAGTGCAATGTCAAAATAGCTTTCACCCCTGGCTCTGGCTACCTGTAAAACCTCCGAAGTCCCTCCGGAAAAATGTACCGCCAAAAACCGGCCCGCTCCCGGAAGAGCCGTTTTTCCCTGCAGCCCCGCCATAACATGCCCTTCCTGGTGGCTCAGTTCAAAAAGAGGCACCCCGGTCACACTGCTCAGGCAACGGGCCTGGGAAAGCCCTGCTACAAAAACCGGCATATAGCTGCCGGGAACATTGCGGGGACGGCTGCTGACGCCAATACCCCCCAGGGATTCCCCCGCTGGCAGGGTTAGCCGTTCAAAAAGAAAAGGGAGGTTGCGCAGATGGGCAAACAAGGCCTCGGACTGCCGCAACCCCCGGTTGCCCTTACTGACTTCAAGCAAAATGCGCTCATCGGCCCGGATCTGACCGCTGGAGTCCACCAGGGCCAGGGAGCTGGTATAAGCGCTGGTATCCAGCCCCAGAAACAGACTCATGTGACTTCTCCCATTATCCTGTCCAGGATAGCATTAATAAAAGAGGAGGAATTCTCATCCCCATACTTCTTGGCAATTTCCAGGGCCTCATCTATAGCTACCACCGGTTGAGAATCTTCCATGTAGAGAATTTCGAACGTAGCCAGGCGCATAATATTCCGGTCGACGGCGGGCATACGATGAATAGCCCAATCACGTGCATAGCCGGCTACCTTGTTGTCAATGTTCGTTATAAACTGAAGCGTTCCGGTAATCAGATCCCAGGAAAAGGCCTTCTCACGCTCAGTCAGGTTCACATCCTCCAGGATATAGCGGAAGGCCGCAGCCGGGTCTGCCTCGACCTGATCCACCTGAAACAACACCTTAAAGGCACATTCCCTTGCTTTCCTTCTAGCCAAAAACTATCTCCCTTTCGCTATTGCTGCCTCTCCTTGAACATCCGTTTCAACCACTGGTCAAAATTCTTTTTTTCATCGATTTCCTTGCCGATAAAGTAGCCCAGGGCAATGCAAAACATTATGAAAATAGCCCGCCAAAATCCATAAGAAATAAACAAAATAGCTGCCAGAAGTCCCAGCAAAATACCAATGGCTTTACCGCGATGCTGTTCAACAATCAATACAAATATTTTTTCCCACATGCTCTTTCCCCCTTGCGGGCAGCTTTGTCGCCCGGCTTCAAGTCACCTATCTTCCCGTAGGCTTGTGGCTCTGGCTAAGATCGTCAGCCAAAACCCTTACCTCCGCTACCTGAAGGCCGCCGATTTCCTGCAGGGACTTCTTTACCAACGCCTGGATTTCCCGTCCCATGTCAGGAACGCTAACACTGGGATTTACTGCCGTATGAAGATAAATCACCAGGCCCTGCGGACTATTATTTACCACCGGCCGGATTTCCCGGAGCCCTTCCACCGGTTTTACGGCTTTCATAATAATGGCCTTGATAGCCGGCACGGTTATGGATATTTCCCCCGTCAGATCGTGTTCCACCACAATGGAGCGTGGCTGCCTTTCCCCTTTGAGAAGATAAAAAAGTACCATTACAGTGACAACTATAAAAAGTACCGCCACAATCCCTAACACCAGGCGATTTCCCGGAGTAGACAGGGCGATTATTATATACTTCATAGGCTCCGGTCTACCGGCTGCTGATGCCAGAGCAGCCCCCGCCAGAACAAGCACGACCAGGTTATAGACGAAGAAAAGTACCCGCCAGATTGATGACATCTTTTCCACCTCTTTCGTTGCCGGTATAAATGCAGAGAACCCCCTGTTGTGATCGCAGGGGGTCAAATACAAATGGACTCTGCACTTATTCCGGTTCCACTTCTGCCGTTAACTCCTCGAGCGGAGCCTTTTTCATGGATACACCGACTACGTGTACATTAACCTGGGCGACATTGAGACCGGTCATCGTCTCGACCGCCATCTTTACTTCCTTCTGGACGTTGGATGCCACATCCGGAATGGGATAGCCAAACTGCACGACAATGTAAATATCAATTTTAGTTTCATCGTCAGAAACTTCCACTTTTATGCCCTTGCCAAAGTTTTTGCGCCCCAGTTTTTCCACCAGGTCGGTACTCCATCCGCCGCTCATGGCAGCAACGCCTTCGACATCAATGGCTGCCAGTCCCGCCACTGTAGCTACCACTTCATCGGCAATACGGATGGCACCATACTCATTATTAATTTCTGGTTTCGGCATTTCCAAACTATCCACCTCCATTTTCGTTTCCAATATTGTACCATGCCCGTCCAATTAATTAAATTATAACCGATATATTATCCATTCATCCTTCTCTGGATGAAATTGGTGTAAACTTCACCTTTCTGGAAGAAGGCATTATCCAGCACCTGCAGGTGAAAGGGGATGGTAGTCTTGATGTTTTCCACCTGCAGCTCGCCCAGGGCACGTTTCATCCGCCCGATGGCCTCCCCCCGTGTCTGACCCCAGGCAATTACTTTCGCCACCATGGAATCATAAAAAGGAGGAATAAAATAACCGGAATAGACGCCGGAGTCCACCCTGATGCCCGGCCCTCCGGGCAAGAGGAACTGTCCCACCTGCCCCGGAGAAGGACGAAAATCGTGTTCGGGATCTTCCGCATTAATGCGGCATTCAATTGCCCAGCCATTAATACGCACGTCCTTCTGCCGATGACTGAGGGCCTCACCGGCAGCAATGCGAATCTGCTCCTTGACGATATCTATCCCGGTAACCATCTCCGTAACCGGGTGCTCCACCTGCACCCGGGTGTTCATCTCGATAAAATAAAACTTCTTCTGTTTATCCACCAGAAACTCAACTGTACCAGCACTGGAATAGCCAACTGCCCGCGCCGCTTCCACGGCAATGGCCCCCATTTTCTCCCGCAGAGCCGGGTTCAAAAAGCTGGAAGGAGCCTCTTCCAACAGTTTCTGATTGCGCCGTTGCAGAGAACAGTCCCTTTCTCCCAGGTGAATAACATTGCCTATCTCATCACCCAGTATCTGAAACTCTATGTGCCGGGGTTCCTCAATATATTTTTCCACGTAAATCTCATCATTACTGAAAGCGGCCCCTGCCTCCATGCGGGCCATTTTCAGGGCCTCCTGCAGACCTTCCGCATTATGCACCAGGCGCATTCCCTTGCCACCGCCACCGGCCGAGGCCTTGACCATTACCGGATAGCCGATTTCCCGGGCCACATCCAGGGCTTCTTTGAGATCACCAACTACCCCATCACTTCCTGGAACCACTGGGACTCCCGCCCTTTGCATGGCTTCACGCGCCCGCGCCTTGTCACCCATAAGCTGAATAGCCTCCGGCCTGGGACCGATAAATTTCAAGTTATGCGTGGAACAAAGCTCTGCGAAATAGGCATTTTCGGCCAGAAATCCATAACCGGGGTGGATGGCATCCACCCCTTTAGTCTGGGCTGCAGTTATAATATTAGGTATATTCAGATAGCTTTCCCGTGCCGGGGCCGCCCCGATACAGACCGCTTCATCAGCCAGCCGGGTATGCAGGCTGTCCCGGTCAGCAACCGAGTAAACGGCCACGCTTTTTACCCCCAGCTCTTTACAAGCCCGGATGATTCTCACCGCGATCTCACCACGGTTGGCGATTAGGATCTTCGAAAACACTTCATCACCTCTTAGTCCTTCTCGATAAGAAGCAGGGGCTGACCATATTCAACCGGCTGGGCATTCTCCACCATAATGTCCACCACCGTACCGCTGACTTCAGATTTGATCTCGTTAAAGAGCTTCATCGCCTCCAGAATGCACAAGGTCTGACCCTCGGAAACGTGGTCCCCTTTGGCTACAAATGGAGGGGTATCCGGCGAAGACGCCGAATAGAAAGTTCCTACCATGGGAGCCACTACCGTTTCCAGGTTTTCTCCTCCAACCGTTGCACCAGCTTCAAGCGCTGCGCCCGCTGCCGCCTGTGCAGCGGAGCGATCCGCAGAGGCAGCGGTAGAAACCGATTTACGCAGGTTCAGTTTATAGTTGCCGTTCTGAACTTCCAGTTCGGCAACACTGGTTTTATCAAGCAACAGAATCAATTCCCGAATTTCGTCCAGGTTCATTTCATCATCTCCCCCGTTGACTACCTGATTGGCCATGGGCCTTACCACCTTGATAGGCAGGCTTTCCTCCCTGGGGGCAAGGTCTTCCGTCACCTCATCCCGGGAAGAAATCTGCACCACATCCTCACTGGCACGCAGGCGTCGATATTCAAAAAACTTGATGGCTACCTGTGGGAAGAGTGCATAGGTTAGAATGTCCTCTTCCCGGTCGGTCCATTGCGCCACTTCCTGTTTGGCCTTATCCCAACCGGGTTCCAGCAAATCGGCCGGACGTACATCAATTACCGTTTCGTCGCCAATAATTTTCTTGCGAACTTCCGGGTTGAGCGGCGCCGGTGGTTTGCCATAGTATCCCCGTACATAGTCCTTGACCTCGCCTGGGCACAGTTTGTAACGTTCTCCCATTAAGACATTTAAAACCGCCTGAATACCTATAATCTGGCTGGTAGGTGTCACCAGAGGCGGGTAGCCCAGATCCTGGCGCACCCGGGGAATCTCCGCTAAAACCTCATCAATACGGTCGGCAGCCTTTTGCTGCTCCAGTTGGGACTGAAAGTTGGTAATCATGCCACCCGGGACCTGATGTTCAAAGACCTTCATGTCAGAAATCCGGGTAACCCCACGCTCGAATCCCTTATGTTTGCGCAGTTGCTCGAAGTGGGTAGCGATTTCAAAAAGCTGATGTAATTCCATGCCCGTATCCCACTCGGTATCCTGCAAAGCACGAACAATAGTCTCCACCGGTGGCTGAGAGGAACCAAAAGCCATAGGCACACTGGCAGTGTCTACAATATCCACACCAGCTTCCACCGCCTTGATGATAGCCGCGATAGCCAGACCTCCAATATAGTGGGTATGCAACTGAATAGGGAGATCGACGTTCTGCTTCAAGGCCCGTACCAGTTCATAGGAAGCATAGGGGGAAAGTAAACCGGCCATATCCTTGATGCAAATGGAATCCGCCCCCATATCCTGCAGTCTCAATGCCGTATCCACAAAATGACTTACGGAATGCACCGGGCTGATAGTATAAACTACACAGGCCTGCGCGTGCTTGCCGGTTTTCTTTATAGTACGCAGACAAGTTTCCAGGTTGCGGATATCGTTGAGCGCGTCAAAAGCCCGGAAAATATCGATGCCATTTTCCGCAGCCTTCTCAATAAACCGTTCCACAATATCATCCGGGTAGTGGTTGTACCCCACCAGCGATTGGCCACGTACCAGCATCTGCAGCTGGGTGTTTTTGATACGCTCTCGGATAATGCGCAGTCGCTCCCAGGGGTCCTCATTCAGATAGCGGATGCAGACATCGAAGGTCGCCCCACCCCAGATTTCCAGGGAATAATATCCTACCGCATCCAGTCTGTCCAGTACCGGCAGCATATCCTCAGTGGTCATCCGGGTAGCCCAGAGGCTTTGATGTCCATCCCGCAAGCTGGTATCAGTTATCTTAAGTTGGCTCATGCTATCCCTCCCTACGCTTCAACAGCTGGTATGGTCTGAATAGAACCTGGTAATATAAAGAGGCCCAGGCCAACTCAGCCTGAGCGGATATTCAACTCCGATCTTCCTTATTATAAAAAAACCGGGGCAGGTATTTCAATGACTTTCCCGGATGTATACATTCCCAGGGAAAAAAGAACCGTCATACTTAGTGATAATTTCAGTCTCCTTTAAACCAAACAGCATACTTAACAATTCTTATTCCAATATGCTCCAGGATAAGCTTAAGGGCGGTTCCATTTAAGCAGAAGTAAGTTTTCTTGCCATTTCTTTAACTCCCCGTATACCAATCACATAAGGGTGAAGGAGTATGTGCGCTGCGTCTAGAATGGGACCTGCAGATGATTTTTGGTATTAGATGTTTATCATAGTTCTATCATCGAACCATTATGGCTTTATTCAAGAAGTAGTTATATTGTTTAATAGAACCCTTAAGAACTACTACCAGGTGTGATGGGAAAGTGGGGGAAGACAATGGGCAAATGTCCTATATGTGGCAAACAAAACCCTGATGACAGCAAATTCTGTAACGATTGTGGCCATAGCTTCAGGGATAGCAACCAAACCGGTCAGTTAAATGCCGATACGATTTTAGAGGGGCGTTATATCATCGTCAAAACTCTGGGACGGGGAGGCATGGGCGCGGTTTATATGGCCCTGGATTCAAGGCTGAACAATATGCCGGTAGCTATAAAAGAGATGAGTACCAATGCCGTCGGCGCCGGAAACCTTCAGGCAGCTATCGGAGCATTTAAAAAAGAAGCCAGCATGTTAACCGCTTTGAAACACCCGGCATTACCTATAATAAGAGATTTCTTCGCTAAAGGTGAAGATCGCTGGTTTCTGGTAATGGATTTCATCGAGGGACAAACTTTAAAATTGGAAATACTAAAAAGAGGAGTAATTCCTGAAGCCGAAGTAACCGATTGGGCTTTTCAGCTCTGTGACATTTTAAATTTTTTGCACAAGCGCAATCCCCCCATTATATTCCGTGACCTGAAGCCGGATAATATCATGCTCACTCCTGAAGGGCAGATAAAACTAATTGATTTTGGTATAGCCCGCCACTTCCAGCAGGGGAATATTAGCGATACTATTGCTTATGGCTCCAGTGGATTTGCCCCCCCGGAGCAGTACGGAAAAAACCAGACGGACATTCGTTCCGACATATATGCGCTTGGCGCTACTATCCATTACTTGTTGACTGGAAAGGATCCAGCGAAAAACCCCTTTATGTTCGAACCACCCAGCAAGCATGCCACAGTATCAACCAGAATGGAAAAGGCGATTTTGAAAGCGCTGGAAATGACACCTGACAACCGTCCCCAGAATATCGACGAATTTATAATGCTATTGCCGCAACGAGTTGCGAAAAACCTGCCCCGCCAGAAAAGCCTGCCTGAAAAAACAAAGCCATCAGGTAAAGAAACAGGCGTTAGTAAGCTGAATCAAGCCGTTACTACGCCCTTAACAGGTGATAATATTTCACCCCAAACCAACGAAATGAAAAAATTTAATAAAACCTCTGCGTTGATGCCCGGTGGCAATACAACTGTTCCAATGGAGCCAATTGACAGTAATAAGGAAATGATGGGAAGATTGACCCAGCCGTTGAATCACAATCCGGTAAAAGCTGCGGGTCCACCGGATATAAACAAACGCTCCAATAGCAAAAGAATTGTTGTAGCTGCTTGCCTGGTATTATGCTTATCGGCAGGCATATACTTCTTCAATCATAACCACTTGCAGGTGTTTGAAACAAACCAGCCGCAGGGTAAGCAAGTGACTTCTAATAGCAGTGCAGTCCCAACCACGGATAATAATTATCTGTTAAGTCCCAACACCCCTACCAACGTTACGGTAAGCAAGGATTCAACCGTGTCGGCAGCTAAAGATACCAAAAGCTCTTCAGCTTCAGGTGAGCCGACCTCTTCTGCTGCAGATGAATCCATATCTTCTGCTTCAGTTGAAACTGCTTCTTCAATCTTGGATACATCCTCAGCTGCGCATACAGAAACATCTTCAGATACTAATAGACAGACGGCAAAAACACCTTCAGTGTTTGATTATATCGAAAACACTCCCGAATTTCCGGGATTGTACAATGCCAGATCCGGGGATAAATGGGGGATTGCTGATAGGGACGGAAACACATTGATTGCGCCAACCTATGATTACGCTTTCCGGAGAGACTCCCCTCATGCTTCAGAAGGGTTCTACTGTATCCGGGTCGGGTCGAAATACGGCTTTTTATCCCAGGACGGGAGTTCGGTAATCAAACCCAAATACGATTGGGTAGGAGCCTTTGACGGCGGCTATGCAGCGGTACAAATCGGTAATGAGTATGGATTTATTGACAGAAGTGGGACAGTTGTAAAATGGGGTGTGACTGATCTTACCCAGCGGCCATAGCTCCAACAAAGACGCGGGGGCAACTTGGGATCCGGTCTAGTCCCTGCAAATCAAAGTAAACCCCTTGAAGACACCTTTTCGACCTGGGGTTGTTTTTGCACATGGGAAAGCCCCCTTGGAGCAGCGGGACGAGCAGCTGGTGTTACCCCTGCGAAGCCTTGGCGATGGAATATTTATGCTCCAAACTGGGTCATTATTGCTTTTTTCAGTGTCCTTCCTGAGTAAAGATAATCGATTTAGAGACAATAAGACAAAAGGCAAGCAGAGGGTGATATGACGAATGGAAGCCTGGCGGAGTTTTAAATCGGGTCGGTGGATGTATGATATTGATGTTCGTGATTTTATTCAGAGCAATTATCACCCCTACGAAGGGGACAGCAGTTTTCTACAGGGTCCAACGCAACGAACCAGGCGTCTCTGGCAGCGGTGCCAGGACTTGCTGGTTCAGGAATACCGTAACAACGGAGTGCTAAAAGTGGATCCGGCAACCCCTATCCATATCACCAGTCATCCCCCCGGCTATATTGACCGGGAACTGGAAACCATTGTGGGGCTGCAAACCGACGAGCCTCTCAAACGGGCCATAAATGTTTACGGCGGACTGCGTATGGCAGTTCGTGCCTGCCAGGCCTACGGTTATGAGCCCGATCCGCACCTGGTGGAATTTTTCCGTCAACATAGGCGTACGCACAACGATGGAGTTTATGCCGCCTACACCCCGGAGATGCGTTTGGCCCGTCGGGTGGGAATCATTACCGGACTTCCCGATTCCTATGGCCGGGGAAGAGTCATCGGCGATTACCGCCGGGTGGCTCTATATGGCGTGGATCGTTTAATCGCTGCCAAAGAGGATGACCGCAGCCGTATTGGCAAAAGCATGGACCGACAGTCCATTCAGCTGCGGGAGGAACTATTCGACCAGTTAGGAGCGCTGCAGGCCCTGAAAAAAATGGCCTCCTCCTACGGTTTTGACTTATCCCTCCCGGCCTCCTCCGCTCAGGAATCCATCCAGTGGCTCTATTTCACCTATCTGGCCGCTATCAAGGAACAGAACGGAGCCGCCATGAGTCTGGGACGAATCTCCACCTTTCTGGATATCTACCTGGAGCGTGACCTGCGGGAAGGCCTGATACATGAGGAAGAAGCCCAGGAACTAATTGATCAACTGGTAATCAAACTACGTCTGGAACGACACCTGCGCACCCCTGAATACAGCGAACTTTTTGCCGGCGACCCCAACTGGATAACCGAAGCCATTGGCGGCCTGGGTGTAGATGGCAGACCCCTGGTCAGCCGAACCAGCTATCGCATGTTGAACACCCTGCGCAACCTGGGACCGGCTCCGGAACCTAACATGACCGTCCTATGGTCCAGCAGCCTGCCCGAGAACTTCCTCCAGTTTTGCGCCCAGCTTTCCATTGACACCTGTGCCATCCAGTATGAGAACGATGATGTTATGCGCCCCCTGTACGGGGATGATTACGCCATCGCCTGCTGCGTATCAGCCATGCGCCTGGGCAAGGAGACCCAATTCTTCGGTGCACGCTGTAACCTGGCTAAACTATTGTTATACGCCTTAAACGGCGGACAGGATGAAATAACCGGTGAGCAGGTGGGGGCGGAAATGCCTGTTTATCAAGGCAGCTACCTGGAGTTCACAGAGGTAATGCGCCGTTTGGGCATCCAGATGCAATGGCTGGCCGAGCTCTACGTCAATACCATGAATGTCATTCACTTCATGCATGACAAGTATGCCATGGAAAACCTGCAGGCAGCTCTGCATGATACCGGCGTGCATCGTTTTATGGCCTTTGGCATCGCTGGCCTGTCAGTGGTGGCAGACTCTTTGAGTGCCATCAAGCATGCCCGGGTAAAGGTAGTCCGCAACCCGGACGGATTAATTGAAGATTTCGAAGTGGAAGGTGACTTCCCCAAATTTGGCAATGACGATAACCGGGTGGATCTAATCGCGGTAAACGTGGTCAGGGATTTTATCCGCGAACTGCAGCGCCACCCCGCCTATCGTCAGGCCGAGCATACCCTTTCCATTCTCACCATTACCTCGAATGTGATGTACGGAAAACATACCGGCACTACCCCGGACGGACGAAAAAAGGGAGAACCACTGGCACCGGGGGCCAACCCCTTGCATGGCCGTGAGGAAAGAGGAGCGGTGGCCGCCTGCAATTCAGTGGCCAAACTCCCCTACCAGTACGCCCGGGACGGGATCTCCTACACCTTCTCCATTGTCCCTTCTGCCCTGGGGAAAAGCGAAACGGAAAAGGTCAACAATCTGCTGGCACTCCTGCAAGGTTATTTTTCCCAGGGCGCCCATCACATGAATGTCAATGTAGTCAACGTGGAGACCCTGCGCGAAGCCATGGATCATCCGGAAAAATACCCCGACCTGACCATACGTGTTTCCGGCTACGCCGTCCACTTCGTCAAGCTCAGCCGGGAACAACAGGAAGAAATCATCTCCCGCACCTTCTATCATCGCATGTGAGGGACCAAGGAGGTATGCCCGTGACGACCGGGTTGGTTCACTCGATTGATACCTTCAGTACCCTGGACGGTCCGGGGATACGTACCGTGGTATTCCTGCAGGGCTGCCACCTGCGCTGCAAATATTGCCATAATCCTGATTCCTGGGAAATTGATTCTCCGGCCGCCCGGGAGTACAGTGTGGAAGAACTGCTGGCCATTATCCGGCGCGGTCAACCGTATTTTGCCGCTTCCGGCGGCGGGGTTACCTTTTCTGGCGGCGAACCATTGCTGCAATACCATTTCGTGGCCGAAGTCTTCCAGGGTTGCCAGGAGGAAGGGATTAATACCGCCTTTGACTCCTCCCTATATGTATCGCCCGACAGCCTGCTGACAGTGCTTCCCTTTACCGATCTCGTCCTGGCTGATATCAAACAGATGCACCCGCAAAAAAGCCGGGAACTAACCGGAGCCGGCAACGAAATGAACCTGCATAACCTTGCCCTTATCAACCAGCACGGCATCCCCATTTGGATCCGCTATGTCCTCGTACCTGGTTTCACTGATGACCGGGAGGATGTTGAGGCAATGGCGGGCTTTATTCGTTCCCTGGGGCAGGTAAAGAGGGTAGACCTGCTTCCCTACCATCCCCTGGGCCAACACAAATGGCAACTGCTGGGCC
>CAZLYH010000063.1:0-11122 GCA_964563775.1 uncultured Syntrophomonadaceae bacterium
TCACCCCCAGCTGCCCATCAGTGCCATGCAAGCAGGAGACGATCTGAGTGCGGCCAGCATGCACAAAACCGCCGGGTCCCTGACCCAGAGTTCTGTTTTGCTATACAAGAGCCAGATTATTTCTTCGGACCGGGTGCGGGAAACCGTCAACCTGGCCTATACCTCCAGTGCTTCCTATCTGCTGCTGTGCTCACTGGACCTGGCCCGTAAACAGCTGGCCACCCGCGGTCCCCAGCTTCTGAGCCGGGTACTGGACCTGGTCAATCAGGCCCGCCAGGAAATCAACCGCCTGCCCGGACTGTATGCTTTCAGCAGCGAATGTACCGGGCAGCCCGGAGCCTTTGCCTTTGATGAAACCAAACTGGGCGTTCATGTCCGCGGCCTGGGTTACACCGGCTATGAAATAGAAGAAAAGCTGCGCCGGAAATATAACCTCCAGATTGAATTGTCTGACCTTTATAATATCCTGATTATCACCAGTTTCGGTCACGACGAAGCCGATTTGCAAGCACTGGTGCAGGCATTGGAGGACATCACCACCCACAGTATTTACCGCCCTGGAAACAGTCTTCCCCCGCTTCCTCCCGGCCCGGAAATGGTAGTCTCTCCCCGGGAAGCCTTTTACAGTCGCAGCAAGGCTGTGCCTCTGAAGATGGCCATCGGCGAAATCGCCGCGGAAATGGTGATGGCTTATCCTCCGGGTATCCCCGTCATCTGTATGGGGGAACGGATTACCGGGGAAATCATAGACTATCTCTTACTGCTCAAAAAGCAGTCCTGTGCCCTGCAGGGGACTGCCGACCCACAGGTTAACTTTATTCGCGTCCTTTCCGGGAAATGACAGGCATAAGACTATAACCGGGCGGGCTTTTTTAAGTCAGATGGAACGAAAAGGAGAGGCCCTATGGCCTCTCCCAGCGTGCAGCCGCCACCCTGCCAGAGCGATCTAAGAGGAACCCCCATGACCTCTCCTCTTTATCTCCGATTACGGTGGTAATCCTCTGCCTCACGCTCCATCTTTTCCAGGCGGGTATAGTAATCGGGGAACTCATTCAGGTGGGCCAGGGCAATTTTTGCGGTTACCAGCGGATCGTCGTTGGTTACGTTAGTGTGTGGATCCTGATTGCCGTGCTCCAGCTCCACATCCATCCCCATGCGAAACTGTTCTACATCAAACAAGCTCCAGTCAATACCCAGCATCTCTCCGTAATGTTTGGCCTCCTCGGCTGTAAAGTGTTTTTTTGCCGTCATTGGTTACCCTCCTTTTCTATTTGCCCCCTCGGTGTTTTATGCGGTACGGGAAGCTTAAGAACATTATCACCCTAGAAGGAGAATTTATCCATGTTCTTGGAAATGATTTTTGATTCTACGGCCCAGACCCTATTGCAGCGGAATCATTTTGGTTATTTGCGCAAGCCTCCCCCCTGCAGAAAAGGCCGGACCCCCTGCTGTATACAGGGGGTCCGGTCTCCCAACCTTTTCTGCCTTGATGGCTGAACCGGTTTAGCGAACTTTTTTATAGTATTCTTTTAACCTTCCTACCAGCTCCTTACGCATGGCCGGTGTCTTGATTTTTTTCTTTATAGCTCCTTCATCAGGAAAAACCCCCAGGGCATTTTTACGTACCATGAGAACATCATCAAAGACCACCTTGCCGTCCTTGCTGATGCACACCCGGGTGCCGTAGTCTGTGGTGCGTTCAATCCGGTGCCCCTTCAGGGGTTTGGCCTCAATGATCTCAAACTTGTACTCCACCATAAAGCGTCCCTCCCGGAAAAGGTTGATAACCGTCCATCCTAAAGATTATTATTCTTAATAAACTAAGAAAATCCTTCTTCAATTGACCAGGCCCCTGGATTCTTGAGAAAAATCATTCATGCTCCCCGTCCGGTATCCCTCCAGGTCCAAGGTAATATATTTAAAACCCAGCTTTTTAAGCCTTTCAGCCACGCTATCCTGAAATTCCATGGAAAAGAAACGGCTTCTTTCCCCGGGGCCAACCTCAATTCGCGCCAATTCTCCGTGGTAGCGGACCCTAACCTGTTCCAACCCCTGATTCTTTAACCAGGCTTCCGCCTCTCTTACCCGATGAAGTCTGTCCAGGCTAACCTCGGTTCCAAAGGCAAAGCGGGTAGCCATACAAGGCTGGGCGGGACGGTTCCATTCCTCGTAACCCAGGTAATGGGCCAAAGAGCGAATCTCGCGCTTGGCCAGCCGGGCCTCCTGCAAGGGACTCCTAATCCCCAGTTCTTGCAGAGCTTTTAAACCGGGACGATAATCAGCTTCATCATCAATGTTTGAACCTTCCGCCACCCATCGACTTCCCAGCCTCTCTGCCTCGGTCCGGATAGCCGAGAAAAGAGCTTTTTTGCAGTGGTAACAACGATCCGGGGGGTTGCTCCTCAATAGTTCCCGGTCCAGATCAACAGGAATTATCCGGTAGGGAATGCCACAGCTGTCAGCTACCCGGGCGGCTGACAACAGATCGTCCTCCTCTTGCAGAAAAGTCCGAACGCTCAGCGCCACAATTCTGCCGGGCATAGTTTGTGCCGCCACCCGGGTCAAAAAGGCGCTATCCACACCTCCGGATAGGGCTACCACTACGCTATCCAAGCTGGAGAGAATTCCTTTTAAGCTATTCAGTTTTTCATACAGGCAGGATTCCACTATCATTCCTCATATCGGTACCGGCACCTTTCCCGGGAACACCGGGTATGGCTCGGTTTGGTACCGGTATTATACCATAAATCCTCCCGGGGAAACGCGGCAATATCTACAAAGAGAGTACTCACCTTTCCATTTAAATAACTAGTGTCGCCAAAAAGCCGGCCCCTCTGAGGGGGCCGGCTTTTATGCAGTAGGAAAAGATAAGAAAGGGCGGTTATCTTTTACCCTTTTTGGGGGCTTGCTTGGTACTGGCTTCCACCTTGGTGCTTTTGCCGGCGGAATTCACTGCAACCGCTTTTTCAGCACCCACCTTTTTGGCAGTGGCCGTTTTCCTATCATCGGTGGTTTTACTGGCGGCTTTTACTGCGACCGCTTTTTCGGCACTCGCCTTTTTAGTCCCAGCCATACTACTTTCCTCCTTTCCTGTTTTATCATGCTCCACCACGGGAGCGGCGGTGGGATAAGATTACTGCAGTTCATGCTGTAAGCACAGGTGGAAACAGACCTTGGCTCTTAAACAATCATTGTGGTAAAAATTGGAAGTAAATTTATGTTAGCACGGTCCTTTGCCTTTTGCCAACCATTTTTGCTCTTTTTTTATCGACAAATCCGGAGCTTGAAGCAGTTTACCCTGGTCCAAAAGTCCAACAGACGCCTGCTTCCGCCACTTTTAATCAGTAACCGTCTTGTAACCAGGGCTTTTAGTCCCTCAAACTGGAATACCTGTGTATAATAATGAAAACAAATTACTATTAATGTCGCGTTTCCTTTGAGATGTCAGGCCAGCGTGGGTTCCCGTGCCTGGCCATCAGCCAACGGGGTTTCTTGGCCGAATGTAACCGGGGAACTATCTTCGGCTTTACAAAGAAAGCACGACAGGAATGTCCGTCTGGCCATTCCTGCCGTACTTACCGGCAATCGCCGGCTCATCTCAAGTTATCCCTCCTGGAGTTCACCCGCTGATACCAGGAAGTGCTGCTCCCTATTCAGGTACCGCACCTTGGCTTCACTGCCATTAAGAGCTTCAATCCAGACGGGAATACCCTCATAGAACACGTCAATCACGCCATGTGATTCCATGATTTCTCTTACCCGTTTTTCATCCAAGGTCTCACCTCCCATTCGTGCCGCTAATGTTGCCCTGCCCTTAGTCTGCCGCAGAAGAACCCGGAACTTTCATCCTGTTTAAAAATCAAGCCCAGATGCTTTTCCAGATGCTTTTATATAGGAGGCGCAGCTAGTGTTTTTTCCGCCGTGGTTTTTACCTGATCTAAAGATATTTTATAGCCGGAAAAAGGATTCATCAGTTGATTTGTCGAATCTTGCTTAGACTCGAAGTTTGGCCTGCGGGGGCTAACTAGAATCACACAGTGGGGATTTGGAACCAGGGGAGGTGAAGAGATGGATTGTAAGGAGATCATTGCCCATTTTTCTGACCAGCCGGGGGGGATCATCGAAGCTTATCATGCTGTCCAAAAGCAATACAATTATCTGCCCCGGGAAGCTGTAGAGGAAGCTGCCCGGGTTTTCGGTCTTTCTGCGGCTCAGGCATACGGGGTGGCCACCTTTTATTCCTATCTTTCGGTAGGAAAACGTGGCCAGTACATTATTCGCATGTGCGAAAGCGCCCCCTGTCATATTGCCGGAGCCGACGAGCTGGTTAAGGCCTTTGAAAATGAGTTGGGGATCAAGGTCGGAGAAACTACACCTGATGGCAAGTTTACGCTCGAATTGACCGAATGTGTAGGTCAGTGTCAGGGAACGCCGGTGATTACTATCAATGGCGTTCCCTACGTTAATATGAACCCGGAACAGGTTCCGGCAGTACTTGCACTCTGCCAGTGATACCCGTAAGAAAGGAGGGAAAGAGTTGGCCGAGGAACTGCGCATCGTACTGCAAAATGCAGACAAAATAGATCCCTGGAATATTGAGGATTATGTCCGGGTGGGAGGATACCAGGCCCTGGAGAAGGCCCGCGGTATGGAACGCCCCGCCTTAATTGAACAGGTTAAGAAATCCGGTCTGCGCGGCCGGGGGGGCGCTGGATTCAACGCGGGAATGAAATGGAGTTTCGTCCCGGTATCTGCCCCGGAGAAATACGTGGTTTGCAATCTGGACGAGGGAGAACCGGGAACGTACAAGGACCGGACCATCGTCGAAAAAGACCCGCAGCGCCTGCTGGAAGGAATGGCCATCTGCGGGCACGCCATAGACTCCCGCCAGGGCTATATTTATTGCCGCGGGGAGTACCCCTACGTGGTCGAACAACTCCGCGCTGCCATTGCCCAGGCTGAAAAGCTGGGCGTACTTGGTGATTTCCACATTGAGGTGCGCATGGGCGGCGGAGCCTATGTGTGTGGCGAGGAAACTGCCCTGATTGAGTCCATTGAAGGACACCGCGGTGAGCCACGCTTTAAACCACCTTTCCCGGGTGTTGCGGGGCTGTGGGGTAAACCCACCGTGGTTAACAACGTGGAAACATTCGCTAATCTTCCCGATATTGTCAACCGTGGGCCGGAATGGTTTGCCGCTATTGGTTCCGAACGTTATCCGGGAACCAAGGTGCTCACCCTGACCGGTGACGTTGTCAACCGGATAGCTATCGAAGTTCCTACCAGTACCACCATCCGCCAGGTTATCTATGACTTTGGCGGAGGAATTCCCGGTGGCAAAGGATTCCAGGCAGTACAAATCGGCGGAACTTCCGGGGGATTCATTCCCGAGTCCCTGCTGGACACTCCCATTGATTTCGATTCCATGCGGGGAATCGGAGCTACCCTGGGGACGGGAGCCGTATTCATCATGGATGAAACCCGTGACATTGTCGATATTGTAACTCGTATCGCCAAATTCTTTGAGCATGAATCCTGTGGAAAATGCAATCCCTGCCGGGAAGGGACCTTCCGTTGCTATGAATTTATGAAAAAAATAAATGCTGGATCCGCCAGCCAGAGGGATGTAGACAGTCTCACCAGGCTGGCCCGGGTGATGGAAAAGGCCTGTTTGTGCGGCCTGGGGCAAGCGGCCCCTTCACCCATCCTCACCACTGTCAAACACTTTTCCCAGGCGTATGAACAACGCCTGCGGGCCTGAGACGGCAGGAAAGGAGGATGAAGAGTTTGATAACCCTGACAATCAATGGACATGAAGTCCAGGTACCAAGAGGTACTACCATTCTGGAAGCCTGTCAGCAGAACCAGGTTTCCGTGCCCACCCTGTGTTATGACCGTGACCTGAGATTAGCCGGATCCTGCCGTATGTGCCTGGTGGAGGTCCAGGGCCGGCCTTTATATGTGGCTTCCTGCGTAACCCCGGCCGAGAACGGAATGGTTGTGGAAACCGAAAGCCCGGGAATTGTGGAAGCCCGCAAGGTTATTCTGGAACTTCTGGCCGCCCGTCATGACTTCAAATGTCAGACCTGTGAAAAGAATGGTGATTGCAAGTTCCAGGATTTATGTTATCAATACGGAATCGCGGAAACCAGCTACAATGTGGGCCATCAGGAGCCCTATCCCATTGATGACCCCAATCCTTTTATCGAAAGGGATTACAACAAGTGCATTATGTGCACCCGCTGTGTTCGGGCTTGTGAGGAGATTACCATGGCCCGGGCCATAAATGTAGAAAACCGGGGGCATCATGCCAAAATCGCGGCAGCTTTTGACGCAGACCTGGCTGAGTCTCCCTGCGTGTTCTGCGGACAATGTATCATGGTTTGCCCGGTAGGGGCCTTGACCAGCAAGGTCAGCACCGGCCTGGGCAGGTCCTACGAGGTGGATCGGGTTTTGACCACCTGCACCTACTGCGGAACTGGTTGCACCCTGGAACTGAATGTCAAGGACAACCGGGTAGTAGGTGTCACTTCCAATCGTGATGAGGAATTCAGTCCGGTCAATAAAGGAGCCCTGTGTGTAAAGGGTCGCTTTGGCTGGGATTTTGTTAACTCTCCCGACCGGCTTACCACACCACTTATTAAAGAAAATGGCGAGTTTCGGGAAGCTTCCTGGGACGAGGCCCTGGATCTGGTAGCCAGCCGTTTGAGTGACATCAAGCAAAAGCACGGACCCGACAGTATGGCGGTCTTTACCTCCGCCCGGGCCACCAACGAGGAAAATTACCTGGCCCAAAAGTTTACCCGTGCTGTCCTGGGAACCAATAATGTAGACCATTGTGCCCGCCTCTGACACTCGGTGACTGTCGCCGGTCTGGGGGCAGCATTTGGCAGTGGCGCTATGACCAATTCCATTGGCGAATTGGAAAGTGACGCACGCTGTATCTTTGTTATTGGTTCCAATACTATGGAAAACCATCCGGTTATCGGGATGAAGATTAAGAAAAACGTCTTAAAAAATGGAGCCCGGTTAGTTGTCGCCGACCCACGCCGCACTGACCTGGCTGAAATTGCTGATGTTTATCTTCCCCACCAGCCGGGTACCGATGTGGCCCTGGTCAATGGGATGATGAATGTAATTGTCAGCGAAGGCCTCGCCGATGAGGAGTTCATAACTGCCCATACGGAGGGCTATGATGAAATGGCCCGGGTGGTAGCCAAATACACTCCGGAATTCGTGGAGGAAATTACCGGTGTGCCCGCTGAGGATATCCGCAAGGCAGCCCGGTTGTATGCCGAAAGCGAAGCTTCCGCCATCTGTTATGCCATGGGTCTTACCCAGCATAGTACCGGTACCGATAATGTCAAATCGGTATGTAACCTGGCCATGTTGACCGGTAATATCGGACGTCCGGGAACGGGCGTAGATCCGTTACGCGGTCAGAACAATGTTCAGGGCGCCTGTGACATGGGCGGGCTTCCCAATGTTTTTACCGCTTATCAGCAGGTAACCAATGAAGCGGCCCGGCAGAAGTTTGAACAAGCCTGGGGAGTCAGCCTGCCCGCACAAAATGGTGTGGTGTTGACTGAAGCCATTAATCGGGCTTACCATGGGGAGATGAAGGCTTTATTCGTATTGGGTGAAAACCCCATGATGAGCGATCCAGACCTTCATCACGTTAAAGAAGCCCTGGAAAAGTTGGATTTTCTATTGGTACAGGATATCTTCTTAACCGAGACAGCCCAGATGGCAGACGTCGTTCTGCCGGGATCCTGTTTTGCGGAGAAGGATGGGACTTTCTCCAATACCGAGCGCCGCGTGCAAAGAATCCGCAAGGCGGTTGCTCCTCCCGGCCAGGCCCGTCCTGATTGGCAGATCCTTTGTGATCTGGCCACTCGCATGGGTTACCCCATGTCCTATTCCTGTGCCGAGGATATTTTCGAGGAAATTCGCAGCCTGACTCCGTCGTACGCTGGTATGACCTATGCCCGGCTGGAGGGACGTGGACTGCAATGGCCCTGCCCCAGCTCCGACCATGCCGGAACGCCCTTCCTGCATAGAGATGGTAATTTTAGCCGGGGCAAAGGCCTGTTTTCAGCTATAGAATTTATCCCCCCTGGCGAGGTCGCGAACGAGGAATATCCTCTTACCTTGACAACCGGGCGGAGTATGTTCCATTATCATACCGGCACGATGACCCGGCGGGCTGCCGCACTCAGCGAACATGTTCCTGAAGCGGAATTGGAGATTCATCCCAAATTGGCCAACCGGATGAACATCAGTGATGGGGAGAAAGTGCGTCTCTCCACCCGGCGGGGCAGCATTGATATCAAGGCCAAGATAACTGATATCCTGGCCCCGGAAGTGGTCTTTATGACCTTCCACTTTGCCGAAGCTGCTGCCAACTGGCTGACCAGCTCTGAGTTCCTGGACCCGGTGGCCAAGATACCTGAATACAAGGTTTCAGCTGCCCGGGTGGACAAAATTTAGGCATCATTTGTCAGGGGATGAGGAACCCCGGACAATGTGAGCGTAAAGGGTAAAAGATTTATAAGGAAAGGGTGTTGATCGAATGAACTGCTTAGCTCCCGGGGAAATTGCATCGGCTGCATGTGGAACCAGCCAGAAGAAATCGACTTTGTCCATTGGCAAGTTGATCGTTCTGGGGATTCTCGCCGGTGCCTACATTGGCTTTGGAGCCAATCTGGCCACTGTTGTTAGTCACGACATGCCCAAATTCCTGGGCGCCGGCTTCGGACAGTTTATGTTCGGTGCCGTTTTTAGCGTCGGCCTGATGCTGGTGGTAATCGGCGGAGCCGAACTATTCACCGGCAACAACATGTTTATGATGATGGGGGCATTGAATGGCAGCTGCAGCTGGGGCGACCTGTTAAAGAACTGGATTGTCGTCTGGATAGCCAACCTGGCTGGATCGCTTCTCCTGGTTTATATTATCGCCGGAGGCTTTTATGGCGCCATGCCGGATGGTACAGTATCTGCCGGGCTTTTCAATGGCGCCGTAGGGGCCAAAGCCCTGGCTATTGCCAAAGGCAAACTATCCCTGACCTGGAGCGCCGCCTTTTGCCGGGCCATCCTCTGTAACTGGTTGGTCTGCATGGCGGTTTGGCTGGCCCTGGCCAGCAAGGATGTGGTGGGGAAAGTCTTTGGTATCTTCTTCCCCATCATGGCCTTCGTTGCCAGTGGCTTTGAGCATAGTGTAGCCAATATGTTCTTTATTCCTATGGGCCTGACCGTTGCCAAAGTTCCTGCCGTTCTGCAGGCTGCGGGTGTCAATCCCGCTGACATTGTCAACCTGTTCACCTGGAAGAACTTCTTCCTGGCCAATATGGTGCCGGTAACCCTGGGTAATATTGTGGGTGGTGCCATCTTTGTGGGCACCCTGTACTGGTATTCCTACCTGAGACCAAGTGCAGCTGCCAAATCGAACAAGGATGCGGCCGCCTAAGGTCATATTGTGGCCAGTCCGGGAATCATTCCTCTAAAAGTTACACGTGCCGCTGCCTACCATAGCAGCGGCACGTTGTTTTTCTCTTTTACTTTTGCCAGCGCAACAGTTTACCCTCCGCGTAGGAAACCAAACCATACATTACCGCCGCCATAACGGCCAGCACCAGGATGCTGCTCATTACCAGGTCCAGCTTAAATACCTGCCCTCCATAGACGATCAGATATCCCAATCCGGCCCGGGAAACCAGGAACTCACCCATTATAACCCCCACCAGGCACAGGCCAACGTTTACCTTTACCGCCGTTATCATACTGGGGAGACTCCCGGGCAGGATTACCTTGCCCAGAATCTGCAGGCGGGAGGCTCCGAAAGCCTTAAGCAACTTTATTTTTTCCGCGTCCACCTCCTGGAATCCACTCACCATGCTGATTATGGTTACAATAACGGAAATAAACAGGGCCATACCGATAATAGCTGATGAACCATTGCCCAGCCAGACAATGAGCAGGGGCCCCAGGGCAACCTTGGGGAGAGCATTGAGAACTACCAGGTAAGGATCGGCTATGCGGTTGAATAGTGGGGACCACCACAAAAGGACGGCCAGGAGCATCCCCCCGCCGGTGCCCAGGATAAAACCGTAAAAGGTCTCCATGAGGGTAACATAGATGTGCAGATACAAAGAACCATCCTGGTGCAGGTGCAAGAGGGTTAGGGCCACCCGGGAGGGCTGGCTGGTAATAAAGGGATCAATCCAGCGGAGTTGGGCAGCCACTTCCCACAGCAACAGGAACAAAAAGAGAAATCCTATTTGCCCGGTCAGGATCAGCCAGCGCTGGCGCCGCAAGCGCTGCAGGTAAATGGTTCTTTCCCAAGAGGTTTCAGGCCGGATCGACATGGACATCCAGCTCCTTCCAGATGGCATCGAAATAGCTGCGAAAGTCATTTTCCTGGCGTCTTGCCAGGGGAGAAAGCCCTGCCGGCAGCTCTATGGGATAGATGGATTTAACCCGGGCGGGACGGGCGCTTAACACCACTACCCGATCGGACATGGAAATGGCTTCAGCGATATCGTGGGTAACCATAAGTGCCGTCTTGCGCTCCTGACGCAGAATGTTGGCAACCTCGTCAGCAATAGCCAGCCGGGTTTGGTAATCCAGGGCGGCGAAAGGCTCATCCAGCAGCAAAATATCCGGGTTGATGGCCAGAGTACGGATCAAAGCTGCCCGCTGGCGCATCCCCCCGGATAGCTGGCGGGGGTAGTAGTGAGCAAAGGAGCCCAGACCGTAGCGTTCCAGGAGGTAGAGTACATTCCGCCGTGCCTCCTTCAGGTTGTACTTCTGGATTTCCGGTCCCAGCAGGCAATTGTCCAAAATGGTGCGCCACTCCAGCAGATGGTCTCGTTGCAGCATATACCCTACCTTACCCTTAATCCGGGCCTCCCCCCGGGTAGGTTCAGCCAGACCACAAATGATGTCCAGCAGAGTAGACTTTCCGCACCCGCTGGGCCCCACCAGGCTGACAAACTCCCCGGGGGAAACAGTCAGACTTATCTCGGCAATCGCTTCCGTCTCATTCTGCGGAGTCTGGTATTTCATGCCCACTGCCCGAATCTCCAACTGGTAAGCGGACAAATCTGCACACCTCCTGGTAATA
>CAZLYH010000064.1:0-2504 GCA_964563775.1 uncultured Syntrophomonadaceae bacterium
TCAAGGCGGCTATCTGGTTACGCAGATCCAGCAAGGCCATGTCCATGACCCCCACCGCCTGATAATGCGTGTAGAATCGGCTTCTTCCCCAGGCCGACAGGACCCGGGAAAGTGAAGCTTCTACTTTCTCCAATGCCTGCCGATACTGCGCCGACTCACTGGCAGTCAACCCGTACCCCCGGTGTGCTCCCGGGGGGGAAGAGGTTCGGCTCGGCGGCCGGGTCGTAACCGGAGCAGCTACCCGGGCTGCGTTTACTTCCCCAGATAGACTGTCCACCAGCGAGCTTAACAACTCCATATGCCTCTCTTCACTGGCCAGGGTCTCCCGCACCATTTCCTGCACTTTTCCCCCGGTCGACTGGTCGGAAAGGTTCTGGTACATATTGATAGCCTTCTTCTTGCGGCTCAATCCCTCATACAGAAGAGAGAGCATCTCTCGATTATCCATTACTTATCCTCCTTTCACTTTCATCTACTCCTCATATTATGAAAACATACCCTCCAATGGTTACAAATTTATAATTTGGGTCATTATGCCATGGGATTGCATAGTCTAAATTGGAATTGGTAAAACCGATTTACAAAAAATGTATGGAGGTGATTCCATGCCCAATGTCAACTCTTTTAAGCAGATGGTTCAGGAGGCCATTGCCGACGAAATCGGTGCGGTAGCCATGTATGCCACTATGGCCAACATGGTACAAGACATTGCTTTGAAAACCCTTATCCTCAGCATCGCCGGCGACGAGTACGGCCATGCTAAAACCTGGATAGCCATTTACCTCCTCGACGATTAGACCCAACCAAGCACGGGGCTGCAGGCCTTACGGCGTGCAGCCCCGCGCATTTTTATGCACTTTCCCCCGTCGGGAACCCGTCTTAGCACTTTTCTTCTGCCCGCTGAGCCTTCCAAAAAGACAGTATCTTTCCCGGTAAACTCAGGTTCAGGTTTACCCACCCCTTGGGAAATTACCAAACTATTCTGCTCTGATAAGTCGGCAGGAAAACATCGACTGCGGCTAGAATCAAATTTATAAATATACTTTGGCAAATATCCTGGCCGAGGTAAAAAACAACTACCGGGAAAAGAGATGAAACCAGATGGAGAACAACCCCCAGCAACCAGGCAGTATGATCGTCCTTTTTATGTCCATTTTCCTGGTAGGTATCGGCTTTAGTATCATTATGCCGGTGCTGCCCTACTATGCCGAATCATTGGGAGCCAGTCCTTTTCAACTGGGCCTGCTCATTACGGTCTATGCCATCTGCCAGTTCATTTTCGCCCCTATTTGGGGCAACTATTCCGACCGGATAGGGCGCAAGCCGGTATTGCTAATGGGTATCTTGGGCTTTGCTGTAACCTTCATTCTGTTTGCCTACGCCACCCGGCTGTGGATGCTCTACCTTATCCGTATTGCCGGCGGAGCATTGTCATGTGCCACCATGCCTACCGCCATGGCTTACGTGGGAGACTCTACCAGCCTGGAAAAGCGCGGCAGCAGTATGGGGATGGTGGGTGCCGCCATGGGGATGGGAATGATCTTTGGCCCCGCTATCGGTGGACTCCTTTCGTCTATCTCCCTGGGCTTCCCTTTCCTGTTGGCGGGTCTCCTGGCCCTGGTCAACAGTGTCGGGGTCTTATTACTTCTTAAAGAGTCACTGCCCGGTGAACAGCGCCACTCCCGCAAATTTGCGCGGGTCTCCTTGCTGCAAGGACTTCGCACCCCGCTGGCCCTATTTTTCGTAGTAATCTTTTTGGCCAGTACCGGCGAAGCAGTTCACCATGGCACCTTTGCCCTTTTTACCGAAGCCAAGCTGGGGTTTACCCCCCGCGATATTGGCTGGGCTTTTACGGCTGCTGGCGTGGCATCTGCCTTGGTACAAGGATTGCTGGTGGGTCGGCTTATCAACCACATAGGAGAAGAAAAAACCGCCATTACTGGAATTGCGCTCATGGGCCTCAGCTTTGCCCTGTTTATTTTCACCTTTAACGTCCCCAGCTCTATAATTTTTATGTCCGTCTTCGCTGCCGGAGTGGGTCTAATCCGACCTTCCATCTCTTCCGCGGTTTCCAAGCGAACCGAGGGTGGGCAGGGGGCATCCATGGGTGTTTTGCAGGGATATGACAGCCTGGGGCGAGCCGTCGGGCCATCTCTGGGTGGGTTCATGCTCGGCCTGGGACTAAACCTGGCCTACCTGTCCGCCATTGCCGTTTCCCTGCTGGCCCTGATAATTTTAGCGATTGGTTCTGCTTCTCAAGGCTCAAAGCTTCAGAGCGGTTCGAGCCAGTAATTAATTATTTACTTTCCGGTTAGCAACTAGGATAATCTACTGATTGCGAATAACTACTTTTTCCAGGCTTGACAGATAGGCTCTAATTATATAACCTCTAATTAAGATTGAGATGAGTATAGAAGAGTTAGAGTTGAGTTGAGCGGAGACGAGGGTGCTGGGAAAAATGACCGGTGCCTGCCCGGCAGGCATCGGTTTCGTTTTTTATCGAT
>CAZLYH010000064.1:2604-11032 GCA_964563775.1 uncultured Syntrophomonadaceae bacterium
CTGGGAAAAATGACCGGTGCCTGCCCGGCAGGCATCGGTTTCGTTTTTTATCGATATTATTACTTTCCCTATTTTCCCCTTTCTGCCTTCCTGCTCACAGTTTTAAGAGACCACCATTGATATCCCATTAAACTACAAAAGTTCATCCTGGCTCCGGATTCCGAGGGTCTTTCCAGTTGGTAGGCATCCTCGGACCAATTAACCCAAAGGGGGTAAAAACATAGTGGTTATTTTTTCCCGTCGTTGGCCCGGGCGGGCCGATAGCAGATAGGATTAACAGACGGTGACAGATTAGGGAAAAGGGGAGGAAAACAGGGTGAAGAGTATTCTGCAAAAACTTACCCGGGCGGGAAACCTGGATCAGCAGGAAATAGATGAGGTAATCTTCGGGATGAAGGAGGACCGCTTTGTCCCTACCCAGATTGCCGGATTTCTGACCGCCCTGCTCATGAAAGGTCCCACCACCGAAGAGGTTTCCGGAATTGCCAGAGCCATGCGCCGGGCCTGTGTAACCATCAGTCCCCAGGCAGATAAAATAACTGACACCTGCGGTACCGGCGGGGGGCTGACCACTTTTAACGTTAGTACCACCAATGCACTGGTATCTGCTGCCGCCGGGGTTAACATTGCCAAACACGGTTCCCGCTCCATTTCTTCATCATCCGGCAGTGCCGATGTTCTGGAAACTCTGGGGGTAGCCGTAGAGGTTGAACCGACCCGGGCCGAAAAAATGATCGAAGAAATCGGTTTTGCCTTTCTATACGCCCCCTTCTACCACCCGGTTATGATGAAGGTCTTTGGACCTGAACATGACCTGGGTATTAAGACGATTTTCTTTACTATTATAGGCCCCATTATCAATCCGGCCGGGGCGAAAAGACATGTACTGGGGGTATACCGGCCGGAACTGGTGGACCAGGTGGCCCAGGTGGTAGCCGAGCTGGATTTTGAACACGTTATGGTAGTTCACGGCCTGGACGGCTTGGATGAGATATCCCTGATGGGACCCACCCGGATCGCCGAAGTGAAGAACGGTTCCATTCGTAATTATACAGTTAACCCGGAAGATTTTGGCCTCAAGCGCTGCAGCTGGCAGGATGTCCACGGGGGGACACCTGATTTCAATGCCCGGATCATTATGGACATTCTCACCGGCAACGATCAGGGACCGCGTCGTGACAAGGTAGTTTTAAATGCGGCGGCCACCCTGGTAGTGGCTGATAAGGCCGCCTCTCTTCCGGAGGGACTGGAAATAGCTCGTCAAACCATCGACTCCGGCAAGGCCCTGGCCAAACTTCGTGAAATTCAGATAGTCAGCCAGGAGATTAAGGGGGAACTGCATTGAACTTCCCGGCATCTATTGCCGCGGCCCGGGATGCCAATCGGGTCCCGGTTATAGCGGAGATTAAAAGGCGTATTCCCAAGCTTGCCGACGGGCTGGACGCAGACCAGCGCGATGCAGGTACTTTGGCCAGGATATACGAGGCTGCCGGGGCAGCCGCCATTTCCATAGTAGCGGAGACCCGGTATTTTGGGGGGTGTCCTGAGAAGGATATTCCCGCTATTCTAGAGGCCACTTCCCTGCCGTTGCTCATCAAGGACTTTATTGTCGACCGTGATACTGTTGAATACTACGCCCGCCTGCTCCGCTCCGTGCAGCCCGCCTGTATTAATCGGGTGGCCCTGCTGGTCATAACCCATCAGGCCGGGGACCGTTCCCCCGACCTGATAAACCATATCCGTAGTTTGGGAATGCTGGCCCTGGCTGAAACAAGACATATCGAGGACCTGCAGTACCTGAGCGGGACGACACCCTTTCCTGCCCTGGTCGGAATTAACAACAAAGTTATCGACCAGCTGGAGACTGATGATCAGGAAGTAGGGCTCACCCCCGAGCTGATTACCGCTTACCGCCGGCAGACCGGAACTGCTCTCATCATAAGTGAAAGTGCCCATCAGAGCGTGGCCGATGTGGAAAAATCAATGCAGGCGGGAGCGGATGCAGTACTGGTAGGAACCGCCTTTATGCGGGCCGTTGATCCCGGAGCAACTGTTGCCCGGTTCGTTTCTGCCGGAGGTGCAATAAATGGTTAAAATAATGGCCTGCGGCAGTATGACCCCGGAAGACATAGAACTACTGAGCATGTCCGGTATTGACGCTATCGGCCTGATTACCGAGGTTCGCCAGGAGTTGGCCTGCAACCTGCCCGGGCAGACAGCTCGTGAACTGCAAAACCATATTCCTCCCGGGATTTTATCGGTTTTGATCCTGACCAAAGATGATCCCGATGAGATCATGAGACTGGTCAACCAGGTCAAACCGGATGTGGTTCAATTGCACGGTAACGTTTCCTCCCGGGATATATCCCTGCTAAAAGAGAATCTGCCGGTTCGCATAACCCGAGCCCTGCTGGTCGATGAAAACAAGTCAGACCGTGCAGAACTGCTGTACCGCCAGGCCCGGGAGTATCTTGGCGCCGGCGCAGATGCCCTCCTGCTGGATAGCAGTCACGAAGGTAAATACGGTTCAACCGGGCGCACCGTACCAGTGGAACTGGCTCGCCAGTTACGTGACGCTATTCTGCCCCACCCCTTGATCCTGGCCGGCGGGCTTAACCGCGATAACATAGTATCGACACTGGCAGCAGTTCAGCCCTATGCCGTGGATGTTTTCACCGGCATCACCGCCAAGGGACGCCTGAGCCCTTCCAAAGTTGACGAATTTGTAAAGCTGGTAAGGTCAACCAGCCGCCAAGGAGATGATCGCCAATGACCGCAGCAGCCAACCCAACCAGGCTACCTGACTCCCGGGGATATTACGGGGATTTCGGGGGGCGCTTTGTTCCCGAAACCCTGATGCAGGCCCTGCTGGAGCTGGAGGACGCCTACTCCCGCTATAAGGAGGACGCCGATTTCAAAGCGGAATTTGAGTTATACCTGCGGGAATATGTAGGAAGGCCCTCCTTGCTCTACTACGCCCAGCGACTGACTTCCCACCTGGGAGGGGCCCGCATTTACCTTAAACGGGAGGACCTGAACCACACCGGGGCCCACAAAATCAACAACACCATCGGGCAGGCCCTGCTGGCCCGACGCATGGGCAAGCGCAGGCTAATCGCCGAAACCGGGGCCGGTCAGCACGGAGTAGCAACCGCTACCGCCGCTGCCCTGCTGGGGTTTGAATGTGAAGTGTATATGGGGGAAGAAGATGTAAGGCGGCAGCGCCTCAACGTGTACCGGATGGAACTCCTCGGTACCCGGGTCAATCCGGTATCCTCCGGCACCCGCACCCTCAAAGATGCCATGAACGAAGCCATTCGCGACTGGGTTACCAACGTAAACCATACCCATTACCTGCTGGGTTCAGTGGGAGGACCTCATCCCTATCCCATGATGGTCCGGGACTTCCAGGCAATCATCGGTCAGGAAGCCCGCAGCCAGTTGCTGGCAACAGAAGGCCGCCTGCCGGATGTGGTAATAGCTTGCGTGGGCGGTGGCTCCAATGCCATGGGCATCTTTCATTCTTTTGTCCATGACCGGGAAGTGAAGCTGGTGGGAGTGGAAGCAGCCGGGCGGGGACTGCCCACCGGTGAACATTCAGCTACCCTGAACTGTGGCCGGCCCGGGTGCCTGCATGGTTCTTACAGCATGCTGCTCCAGGATGACAACGGGCAGATCCTGGGAGCCCACTCGGTGGCTGCCGGGCTTGATTACCCGGGAGTAGGTCCCGAACACGCCTATTTGCAGAAAATCGGCCGGGCCACTTATACCACTGCTACCGATGAGGAAGCCCTGGCCGCCTTTCGGCTTCTCTGTCAGTTGGAAGGTATCATACCGGCCCTGGAAAGCTCACATGCCCTGGCCGAGGTAGTTCGCCTGGCCCCGGCTATGCCCCGGGAATCTATAATCGTGGTCTGCCTTTCGGGAAGAGGCGACAAGGACGTAGACATTATCGCCGGTTTATAAGGAGGTTTTTCCATGAGCCGAATAAATAAAGTTTTTCAGGAACTAAACACGCGCGGGGAAAAAGCCCTCATCGCTTACCTCACTGGCGGATTTCCCAGTGCCCGGAAAACCCGGGAAACCATCCTGGACATGGTAGCCGGAGGAGCAGATATCATCGAAATCGGCATTCCCTTTTCCGACCCGGTGGCTGACGGCCCGGTTATCCAACTGGCCTCCCAGCAAGCCCTGGAGTCCGGCATAGGCATCAGGGATTTGCTGACTGTGGTACAGGAATTAAGGGAAGAAACCTCGGTCCCCATTGCCTTTATGACCTACTATAATCCGATTCTCCAGTTTGGCCTGGAAGGATTCTGCCGTCAGTCGGTCAATGCTGGCGCAGATGGTTTCATCGTGCCCGACCTGCCGGCGGAAGAAAACACTCCCCTGCAAGACCTGGCTGATCAATATGGTCTGGACCTTATCCCCCTGGTGGCACCGACCAGCCCGCCCGAGCGGATTAAAGCCATCTGCTCCCGGGGAAGCGGATTCGTATACTGTATTTCCGTAACCGGCGTTACCGGAGGAAACGCGGGAATAAACACCGACCTCTACACCCTGGGCAGCACCGTGAAAAGCTGTACTTCACTACCGGTAGCCATAGGCTTCGGAGTTTCCGACCCGGCTACCGCCAGGCAGGTCGCCCCTCACGCCGATGCCGTGGTAGTGGGCAGCGCCCTGGTACGCCTGATGATTGACAACCGCTATGAAGAGATCCAAGACTTTGTCCGGGAACTAAAAAGGGCTATCAACTGAAATCTTTTTCAGCATTTCCCAAATTGTCAGGGAATACGAACCAGGCCCGAAATGAAATAGTGGCCTCCTAAATCCGAGAGGCCACTATACAAGGTAATATCTATTTATAATAAATACCCCCAGCGGGGATTTTTATTGCCTTGGCTACCTTGATTAAAATTGTGTTGTTGGTAATATTTGATTTAAGGTTATTAAAGAAATTAGCAAGAAGGTGAACCATGACCCTTCAACAATTAAGATACATTATAAAAATAGTTGAATGCGGTTCAATTACCGAAGCCGCCAAGCAGCTTTATATCTCACAGCCAAGCCTTTCAAATGCTGTCAAAGAGCTTGAAGCCGAACTGGGCATAGAGATATTTTACCGAACCACAAAAGGTATTTCATTATCCATAGACGGTACAGAATTCCTTTCTTATGCGCGGCAGGTTATAGAGCAGACTGAACTTCTGGAACAGCGTTATCTGGGCAAAAAGCCTTCCAAACAGCTTTGCTCCGTTTCAACTCAACATTACGCATTCGCGGTCAACGCCTTTGTGAATCTCCTCAAGGCATTGGATGTAGATGAGTATAAATTTACGCTTCGCGAAACCAGGACCTATGAAATCATTGAAGATGTGAAGAACCTTCGCAGCGAGATCGGCATTATATACCTCAGTGACTTTAATGAAAAAGTGCTTAAAAAGCTTTTAAAGGAGAATCACTTGATTTTTAACGCTCTTTTTGAAGCTGACCCCCATGTTTTTATCAGTTCGGTTCATCCGCTGGCCGGGAAAAAATCGGTCCCTCTCGAAGATTTGGATAATTTTCCTTTCCTGGCCTTTGAACAAGGCGAATATAACTCGTTTTACTTTTCCGAGGAGATTTTAAGCGCCGCTCCGCACAAGAAAACCATTCATGTCAGCGACCGCGCAACGCTTTTCAATCTGCTGATAGGGCTGAATGGATACACCATTTGCACAGGCGTTCTAAACAGCGATCTAAACGGCGACAACATTATTTCCGTGCCGCTGGAGACGGAAGAAAAGATGCTGGTGGGTTGGATAACCAATGAGAAAGCCCATCTGAGTGCGATCGCATCTGATTATATCGCCGAGTTAAAGCGCTTGATTTCTGAATACGGGTATGCTGTATTGTCATAACCCCGCCAGGCTGAATATAGCGTTATGCCACCAGCAGGGTGCTTATTGCCGCATAGATTTTCTGCGCAATATAAGGATTGTTCATCGTATATAAGTGTATTCCATCTACATCCTGGGCCATAAGATCGACAATTTGATCAACGGCATAAGCAATTCCCGCATCACGCATGGCGAGAGGATTATTTTCATATCTTTCCATCATGGCCACGAACTTTTGGGGCAGCTTTACGCCGCACAGCGATACCATTCTTTCCGCCTGTTTTTTGTTTACCACCGGCATAATTCCCGCTTCAATCGGTACATTTATTCCGGCTATGCAGGCTCGTTCCCGGAATGAATAAAAGTAGCTGTTGTCAAAAAACATCTGGGTGATAAGCTGGTCTGTCCCGGCATCCACTTTGATTTTAAGATTGCGTATATCGTCAACCAGACTTGGACACTCACTATGCCCCTCTGGATAACACGCTCCAATAATATTAAAGTCGCCGTTTTCCTTTATGAACGAAATTAGGTCGCTGGCATAGCGAAAATCCTGTTTTGGCGGGAATTCAGGATTCACATCGCCGCGCAAGGCCAGAATGTTTTCAACCCCTTCTTGCTTAAAGCCTTCCAGCATATTCAGCACTTCGTCTTGGTTGAGATTGATACAGGGAAGATGGGCAACGCTCTCAATACCGTAATGGTTTTTAATAGCTGATGCAATTTCCAGGGTTGCGGTGTTGGTTGCACTTCCGCCCGCACCATAAGTAACGCTGATGAAATCCGGGTTTAACCCTTTCAACTCATCAAGGGTATGGTAAATGATATCAATAGAAGCTGTTCGCCGGGGAGGGAAAATTTCCAGCGATAGCACGGTTTTATTTTTAAAGATTTCTGATGTTCTCATAGCTGCAAGCTCCTTCTTACTTCTTTAGCTGCATCAACCAGATTTTCCAGGCTCACAACCGTTTCCGCGTTTCCTCTCGTTTTGAGCCCGCAGTCGGGATTTACCCAAAGCTTTTCCCCGGGTATTTTTTCAAGTATCTGGAAAAGTGCTTCTTTAATTTCCACGGTACTGGGAATTCTCGGTGAATGGATGTCATAAACACCCGGACCGACTGCCGTCTTAAATCCACACTGGTTCAATACATTGATAATTGCCAGGTCTGAACGCGCAGCCTCGAAGGTGATAACATCAGCATCCATAGCGTCGATATCCCTGATAATATCGCTGAATTCACTGTAGCACATATGGGTATGAATCTGCGTCTGCGCTCTAACGCCGCTGTGAACCAGCCTGAATGCAGGAATCGCCCAATCCAGGTATTCGCTGTGCCAATCGCTTTTTCTCAGCGGCAGCTTTTCCCGAAGAGCGGCTTCATCAATCTGAATAATTTTTATGCCATTGGCCTCAAGCTCAAGCACCTCTTCCCGGATGGCCAGAGCTATCTGAAAGGCGCATTCCGGCAGAGGAATATCCTCACGGGGAAACGACCAGTTTAATATAGTAACAGGACCAGTGAGCATCCCTTTCACATATTTCTTGGTAAGCGACTGCGCATATACTATATAATCGACCGTCATTGGTTGGGGACGGGAGATATCCCCCCATACAATCGGCGGTTTAACGCATCTGGTACCGTAAGACTGCACCCAGGCTTTTTCTGTGAAAAGGAACCCCTCCAGGCATTCGCCAAAGTACTCCACCATATCGTTACGCTCAAACTCGCCATGAACCAGCACATCAAGTCCGATTTTTTCCTGCAGCGCAACCCATTCCGCAATTTTCGCTTTATTAAATTCGATGTACTGTTTGGGGGTAATTTTGCCGTTCTTAAAATTGGAACGGTTCGCTTTGACTTCTGCCGTCTGCGGGAATGAACCGATGGTTGTGGTTGGCAGCAAGGGCAGATTAAATGCCGCTTTCTGGATCTTTTCACGTTCGGAAAACACAGGATATCTAATAAAGTCCTCCTGGGAGAGAGAAGAAACCGCGGCTTGAACAGAGGCATTCGGGGAGATTCTGCTTACTTCGAAAAGCTTGCTGTTTACAATGAATTCAGGAATTTCAGCAGGATTATTGCTGGCGGTAATTTTCTTTAGAGCGGCCAGCTCCGCCAGCTTTTCCTCCGCAAAGGCCAAATGCTTTTTATAATCATCAGACAGGGAATTTTCATTTCTTAAAGTGTACGGAACGTGCAGCAGCGAACAGGAGGTACTCAAAACAATATTCGCGCCGGTTTTTCTTAATTCATCAAGGATAAGCAGGGTTTGGTTATAGTTATTGCGCCAGATATTTTTGCCGTTGACAACACCAGCAAAAAGGGTTTTATCCACGGGAAAACCAAAGCGTTTTACCAGTTCCAGCGATTGCTTACCCTCGATAAAATCAAGTCCTATACCATCAAAGGGCAGGGAGGTGACTTCCTGGTAGCAGTCACGCAGATCGCCGAAATAAGTTTGTAAAAGCACCTTGGTGCGGCCTTTGGCCACAAGGATTTCACCGTAAATTCTATTTAAAAAAGCAATGTCATCTGCGCTCAAGTCCA
>CAZLYH010000065.1:0-10841 GCA_964563775.1 uncultured Syntrophomonadaceae bacterium
AGCCGCCCGCGTACTTTACAATAGGTGAAGTATTCGCCTGCCTCGTTAACGGAAATAATCGGCTTAAGATGCAAAAACTCTCCCAGCATGCCCGCCACTTTACCGATGCGGCCGCCCCGGCGCAGGTATTCCAGGGTCTCCAGGATATAATAAACATGCACCCGGGACTGCAAGTTCTGAATCCTCTCCACAATGGCGTCAAATCTAACTCCATTGGCTATCTGCCGGGCCGCGTCCAGGGCTACCCAACCGGTGCCCATGGACAGGGTTTTACTGTCGATTACCCTGATCTTCAGGTCTTGAACATCCCGGCTGATCAGCTGTACTGCCTGGGCAGTACCGGACAGGGCGCCAGAAATATGCAGGGCAATAGCGTGGGTGAATCCCTCTTCCCGAACATGGTCAATAGTCTGCCGGATATCCTGCAGGGACGGAACTGAGGTCTTGGGGATCTCGCCCGGCATACGCTGGTAGACTTCCTCCGGCATAATATCTACCCGGTCACGGTATTCTCCTTCCGGATAAATCACCCGGGCGGGGATAACCTTCATACCCAAACGGTTGACCAGTTCCTGGGGAAGATCAGCCATGCTGTCTATAATTAAAGCTATTTTTTCTTTAATCATTTTCCCTCCTCCTTACCTGTTCATTATATATGTTTGGCATAAGACATTAAAAGTCCTAAGTTATTAACTCTACCGCCGGACTTGACAGAAGGACGACTTTTAATTAAAATTTTACCGTAAAGTATTATTGCTTTACAAAAGGGTGGGGTCAATGCTTCTGGAAAAAATCAGCCGCATGGCGTTGCTAAAGGACTTTTATGGACCGCTGCTTACCCCGAAGCAACAGGAGGTGGTCAGTCTACATTATGAAAGTGACTGGTCATTTTCCGAGATTGCCGGGCAGATGGGAGTAACGCGCCAGGCTGTTTATGATTTATTGAGACGGGCGGAACAGTCCCTGGAGGATTACGAAAAACGACTGGGACTGGTGGAAAAATTCCTGGAGACGCGGCGCCAGCTAGAGCAGGTCTGCGATCTGCTGGAAAGCGAGAAGGAATGCCCCCGGGTAAGTGCCGCCCTGAAAATCCTGCGAAGTGTAAATGAGTCCGTTTAGTAAAGGAGCGGTATTGTGGCATTTGAGGGCCTCTCCGACCGGTTGCAGGAGGTTTTTAGAAAACTTCGCGGCAAAGGCAAAATAACCGAAGAAGATGTCAAGACAGCCATGCGCGAGGTGCGCCTGGCCCTGTTGGAAGCTGACGTAAATTTCAAGGTGGTCAAGGATTTTGTGGAACGGGTCCGGGAAAGGGCCGTAGGGCAAGAGGTTCTGCAGAGTCTGACGCCGGGCCAGCAGGTTGTAAAGATTGTCCATGATGAAATGACCGCGTTGATGGGTGGGGCGGAAAGCAAACTCAATCTGACCCGCAGCCCCTCCGTGATTATGGCGGTAGGACTGCAAGGAGCCGGGAAAACCACCACGGTGGCCAAGCTCGGGAAAAGGCTGGTCAAACAGGGCAGAAGGCCTCTTTTTGTGGCCTGTGATGTTTATCGTCCTGCAGCTATTAAACAACTGCAGGTACTGGGAGAGCAGGTGGAAATCCCGGTATTCTCAATGGGACAGGGCAACCCGGTGGATATTGCCCGGGCCTCGCTGGAGTTTGCCCGCAGCAACAACCGGGATATAATTATTCTGGACACGGCCGGTCGTTTGCACATTAACGAAGAACTTATGGACGAGCTGCAGCAAATTAAATCCGCGCTGAATCCGGATGAGATTCTGCTGGTGGTGGATGCCATGACCGGGCAGGATGCAGTGAATGTTGCCGAAGCTTTTAATCAGCAGCTCACCCTTACTGGTGTTATCTTAACCAAATTGGATGGCGATACCCGCGGTGGTGCTGCCCTGTCGGTTAAGGCGGTTACGGGCTGTCCCATAAAATATGTGGGCATGGGCGAAAAGCTGGATGCTCTGGAAGTCTTTTTTCCGGACCGCATGGCATCGCGGATCCTGGGTATGGGGGATGTCTTAAGCCTGGTGGAGAAAGCTCAGGCGACTATTGATGAGAAAACGGCCCGGGAGATGGAGCGCAAGCTGCGCCAACAGGAATTTACCCTGGAAGATTTTCTGGAACAAATGCAGCAAGTGAGATCCATGGGGCCGCTTGAAGACCTTCTTGCCATGATTCCCGGCATGGGCAAGCAACTAAAGGGTATGCAGGGACAGATAGATGAAAAAGAACTGGGCCGCGTGGAAGCCATTATTCAGTCTATGACCAAAGAAGAACGGCGCAATCCAGCCATCATTAATGGCAGCCGCAAGAAGCGGATTGCCCGTGGCAGCGGCACCAGAGTACAGGAGGTTAATCGCCTGCTTAAGCAGTTTGAAGAATCCCGAAAACTCATGAAGCAATTTGCTGACCTGGGCGGGCGCAAGGGCAAACGTGGAGGCATGCCTCCCATCAAGTTTCCTTTCTGAGAGGCTGCGGGGGTATAATACCCCGTCCTTATAGATTTATTTGATACAGGAGGTGAGTATGTGGCAACAAAAATTAGACTCAAGAGAATGGGAGCCAAGAAAAGTCCCTTTTATAGAATCGTGGTAGCTGATGCTCGCAGCCCCAGAGATGGGCGGTTCATCGAGGAAATCGGCTATTATGATCCGGCAACCACTCCGGCGACTGTCAAGATTGATGAGGAGAAGGCACTCAAGTGGCTGGCTAATGGGGCGAAACCAACCGACACCGCCAGGTCCCTGCTGCAAAAACAGGGCGTGCTGGCCAAGTTCGCGGCCAACCGCAATTAGCCATTGTCAGGGGGTGACACATTTGAAAGAGCTGGTAGAGTATATTGCCAGGTCGCTGGTTGACAACCCCGATGAAGTCAATGTAACTGAAGTCGAGGGGGAAAAATCCATCGTCCTGGAGCTGAGGGTAGCCCAAGAGGACATGGGAAAAGTCATAGGCAAACAGGGAAAAATCGCCAAAGCCATCCGTACGCTGACCCGGGCGACAGCCGCTAAAGAAGGAAAGCGAGTGGTGGTGGAGATACTTAGATAGGGCTAAAGCATTAGCCCTATTTTCTTCAGAATATGTGACCGGTGGTGATGGAGTGAAAGAGGATGATTTGGTCAGTATTGGCAGGCTGGCAGGCACCTTCGGGGTCCGGGGGAGTCTCAAAATGGTTGCGCTTACCGACTTTCCGGAACGTTTTCATTCCATGCAGCGGGTAATCCTTAACCAGGGCGGGAGGCTCCAGACACTAACCATTGAGTCCGTTCAGCCTCATCAGCAGCAATTTCTTATTAAATTTGAAGGTGTTGATAACAAGGAAGAGGCCCGGCTTTTGGTAAATGCACTCCTGCAGGTGGAAGAAAAGGATGTGCATCCCTTGCCAGAGGGGGTCTATTACCACTTCCAGTTAATCGGCTTGCAAGTCTTTGACCGGGAACGCGGCCTTCTGGGGGAGATCAGTGATATTCTTGAGACGGGGGCCAACGATGTTTATGTTGTGCAGTCTCCCCGCTACGGTGAAGTGCTTCTCCCGTCCACGGAGGAAGTAGTCCTGGACATCGACCTTGACAAAGGACGGGTGGACGTAGACCTCCTGCCCGGACTGATAGAAGATTAGGCTGTCCTCGGCCCTAAATTGTATTGAGCAGGTGGGATTTTTCAAACAAGATGCGTATTGATATTTTGACCCTTTTCCCGGAGATGTTTACTGCTCCCTTTGAAGCCAGCATTATAAAGCGGGCCCGGGAAAAGAACCTGGTAGAAATTCAAACCGTAAATATTCGCGACTTTGCTCCCGGTGTACACCGGCAGGTGGACGACTACCCCTTCGGGGGCGGTGCCGGTATGGTAATGAAGGCAGATGTGGTGGCAGCAGCCATTGATAGTTGTCGCCGGGAGGATTCCTGGGTGGTCTGCCTGTCACCCCGCGGGCAAACCCTCTGCCAGTCCCGGGCGAAGGAACTGGCCGGGAAACCTCACCTCCTGATGCTGTGCGGTCATTATGAAGGGGTGGATGAGCGCATTATGGAGCGGGTGGATGAAGAGTTGTCCATTGGCGACTACATCCTTACCGGGGGGGAACTGGCGGCCATGGTGGTGACCGACGCGGTAGTGAGACTGGTGCCCGGAGTGCTGGGAGCAGAGGAATCAGTCCTGGAAGAATCTTTTTCCGGAGGACTGCTGGAGTACCCGCACTATACCCGACCCAGAATATTTGCCGGACAGGAAGTGCCGGAGGTTTTGCTGTCCGGACATCATGAGCGCATCCGGCGCTGGCGGAAAAAACAGGCGCTTTTGCAGACCTTGCTGAAACGACCGGAACTGCTTTTGGAAAGAGAATTCGACGCGGAAGAGAAAAAGCTCCTGCAGGAAATCTTGTTTGATAGGAATTTGGACGGATGAAAAAGTCGTTGGTCTATCTGGCTTTGCTTCATTATCCCATGTACAACAAGCGCCGGGACATAATCACCACGTCGGTTACCAACCTGGATTTGCACGATATATCCCGGGCGGCTCGAACCTATGATGCAGACGGTTTCTTTATTATTCACCCTTCTTGGAGCCAGCATAGTCTTATCCGGGAGATCCTGGAGTACTGGCAGGAGGGATACGGGGGAGAATATAACCCTGACCGCAAGGAGGCCTTTGCACTGGTAAGGACGGCAGAGAATCTGGACCAGGTCTTGCACCTTATCGAACAGGAAAAGGGACTCCCCGTAGAAACTGTCGCTACTGATGCCCGGGTTTATCCCCGGACCATATCCTACCGGGATATGCGGCAGAAGATTAAGACAGAGGAAAAGGCCTTTGTTCTTCTTTTTGGCACCGGCTGGGGGCTGGAAAGGGAATTCCTGTCGCGCTCCCATTACATTCTGGAACCGGTGGAAGCAGGCCGGGATTATAATCACCTTTCCGTGCGCAGTGCCGTCTCTATCATTCTGGATCGGCTATTGGGCGAATCCTGGTTCGAAACGGTTTAGCTTGAGCTTGCCTCACGGCTGTGCTATCATATAAATGTTCTGTACAAAGAAAGGTGGTCCGCTGCATACCGGCTGTGCATGAACACCTGCAAAAGGAGGTCGGACAGAGTGAATGATATTATCAGGTCTATTGAGGAAGAACAATACAAGCAGGATATACCCGACTTTGGCCCTGGGGATACGGTCAAGGTTCATGTGCGAGTCGTGGAAGGAAATCGGGAACGTATCCAGCTTTACGAGGGAACGGTACTTAAAGTAAGAGGGACCGGTCTGTCACGTACGTTTACCGTACGCCGGATTACTTACGGGGTAGCGGTGGAAAGAACCTTTCCCATCCATTCCCCCCGCATTGCCAAAATTGAAGTGACCCGTCGGGGCAAGGTGCGCCGGGCGCGTTTGTTCTACTTGCGCGGGCGTACGGGCAAGAAGGCCCGGGTCAAAGAAAAGGGCCGTTTCTAAAGCAGCAAAATAATAAAGCTCCACGAGAATACCTGCGGGTATTCTCCTTTTTTCATGGAGGGATTAAAAAACGGATTCCAACACAGAAAGTAGTACTATCCTGGTTTGCATGCAGCTGCTGCATATTCATGCATGCAAATAGGGTTTTTGCAGTAGAATCATCTTGAGGCTGGGCAGGAGGATGGCTATGACCGTTAATTGGTATCCGGGGCACATGGTAAAAGCGCGCCGGGAAGTTGAAGAAAATCTGAAGCTGGTAGACGTGGCAGTTCTCCTGCTGGATGCCCGTGCCCCTTTTTCCTGCCGCAATCCCGACCTGGAGAAAATGGTCCGTGGCAAAGCCCTTATCCTGGTATTAAACAAGGCCGACCTGGCCCAGCCGGAAATGAGCAAGAACTATGTAAAAAAGTTGCGCCAGGAAGGTTTCCGGGTTCAGACCATGGATTCACTGAGCGGGCGGGGCAGCCGGGAAGTCTTAAAGGAGATCCGGGCTGCTTTTCAGCCAGTGGCAGAACGACTGCAACAAAAAGGGAGACGCATCAGAGCCGCCCGGGTCATGGTGGCCGGCGTTCCCAACGTTGGCAAATCAAGCTTTTTAAACTCCCTGGTGGGCAAAAAAATGGCCCGCACCGGTGCCAAGCCCGGCGTTACCAGAGGCAAACAATGGGTGCGAGTGCGGGAGGACATTGAATTTCTGGATACCCCGGGATTGATGTGGCCGCGGGTGGACAACGAAGAGCAGGGACTGAAGCTGGCCCTGCTGGACGTGGTGGGGGAAAAGGCCTACAGCGAGCTGGAAGTGGCCTTGTACCTGGTGCAGATTCTTAAAGAAAAACACCCGGAGGTATTGCTTGACAAGCTGGGGCTGCCGACCATTGCTGAGGACAGTGAAGCTATCCTGGCCGACATTTCCCGCCGCCGGGGCTATCTCTTGAAAGGCGGGGTCCCTGATGGGGAGAAAACCTGCCGTCATCTCATTTTGGATTTTCGCCGTGGCAGCCTGGGACCGATAAGCCTGGACGAATGATTTATTTCCCGGGAAATCATTCATAGTGGCTCCAGATTTATCCATCGCATCATCCTCCAGGTAATCTTCCAACCTAGCCATTCCCTCGAGAATTTTTTCCCGCATACCAGATATGCCGCATAAATAATGGGTTTCTTGCATGGAATGCCAGTCTTTTTACGAAACCATCACCACATTGCTGGAAGCAGGTTCGCAAAGTTAAACCCTCCCGAAATTTTCGACGAAAAAAAGAAGGATTACCCTGGAGGGGGTAGAATACTTTTTTTATAAGTATAGTGCATTGATACTATAAAAAAATGTTATTGCAAGGGAGGGTTAACAAGCGTGAAGCAGAACTGGTTTATTCTTTTGACCGGAGTAATTATCGGAGTGATAGCGGTGGTGCTGGTCAAAGAGGGCAATCCCGGAAACATGGGCTTTTGTATCGCCTGCTTCGAAAGGGATATTGCTGGAGCCATCGGCCTGCACCGGGCCGGAGTGGTTCAGTACATGCGCCCCGAAATCATTGGCCTGGTGCTGGGGGCTTTGTTGACAGCAATGTTTGCCGGGGAGTTTAAGTCCCGGGGCGGGTCTTCGACCCTGGTGCGTTTTATTATGGGTGTGTTTATGATGATCGGTGCCCTGGTATTTCTGGGCTGCCCCCTGCGGGACGTCTTGCGCATGGCGGGGGGAGATTACAATGCGGTGGTGGGGTTCATTGGTTTTGCCTGCGGTGTGGCCAGTGGCGTGTTTTTCCTGAAGAAGGGCTTCAATCTGGGCCGTGCTGAGGTGAGCCATTCTCATGTGGGGGGATTACTCCTGCCGCTTATCATGGTTTTCTTCCTCTTCCTGCTGATCAAGGGAACCGTTTTCAATCCTGAAGCGGGGGGACCGCTGTTTTTCAGTAAAGAAGGGCCGGGATCCATGGCAGCTCCTATCGCGCTTTCTCTGGGAGCGGGAATACTGGTGGGTCTGCTGGCGCAGCGCACACGTCTGTGCTTGAGCGGAGGATTGCGGGATTTCTTTCTCATCCGGGATGTACACCTGCTTATGGGCTTCATTGGAATTTTCCTGGGTGCGGTGGTTATGAACGTGGTTTTTGGCTTTTTCAAACCTGGTTTTGAAGGTCAGCCCATAGCCCATACCATGCAGATATGGAACTTCCTGGGCCTTTATCTGGTGGGGATAACCGCCACTTTGCTGGGGGGATGTCCGCTGCGGCAGTTGATTCTCAGCGGTGAGGGGGATATGGACGCAGCCGCCGTGGTGTTCGGAATGATTGTGGGAGCGGCCCTGGCTCACAACTTCCTGTTCGCTGCTTCACCCGCCGGGGTGGCTACCTACGGGCAGATTGCCTGCGTAGTCGGTATTCTCCTCATGGGCTGGCTGGGCTGGAGCTATCGGGAAGAATAGGGGGAAAAGCAATGGAAATAATTGATGTACGGGGCTTAAGCTGCCCGCTGCCGGTTATCAAGGTCAAAAAGATCATCGATAAGGGAGCTACGGAACTGCAGGTGCTGGGCAACAGCAACGTGTCCCGTGAGAATGTAAGCAAGCTGTTAAACTCCCAGGGGTTTAGCCTGGATTTGACCAGGTCCGACCATGAGGGCTGGGAACTGGATGCACGTAAGAATGAATAACCAGGAAGGGTATTTTCATACTATTCGCTGAAAGAGTTGTAACCATCCCCGAGAATCCTTTTACAGGGATTTACGCTGATGGTGACTGTATAATGATTAACGCTATTATTAACCCAAAATTATTGTTTCCTCCGTCCAATAAAGATTAATCCTAATTCAGCGTTAATCAGCGTCAAAAAAATCCGTGTTATCTGTGTCCATCAGCGCTTTATCATAAAACCGCCCAGTTCGGAGAACAATGTTCTAATGCGTACTGATTCACAAAGAGTTACAATGAAGGAGAGCTTAACAGGAGCTCTCCTTACTTATTTTAGCCGGACGAGGTGTCAGCCTTGCTCAAACGTTTTGTGGTGGTCTTATTTCTGGTCAGCCTGGGGGTGGCGGTATCGCTTGGCCTTTACGCCGTTCACATCCACCAACCGGCGCCGGATCAGTCTGCTTTGGAGGCGGCCGCCCAGCAAAGGGGTAAAAAACCACCCCAAGCGCCCCGAACCGAAACCATTACCCTGACGGCGGCGGGTGACTGTCTCATGCACAACACCCAGATCTGGTCAGGCCTGCAAGCAGATGGCAGCTATTCCTTTCCCACCTTTTTCCCGGAAGTCAAGGAGCTTATCGAGCAGGGGGATTATAGTTCCACCTGTCTGGAAGCCCCTTTGGCCGGCTCGGCCGGTGGGTATACCGGATATCCTCGTTTTAACAGTCCCGATGCGGTAGTCCGCGATTTTAAGGAGGCGGGCTTTGATCTCATTGTCACCGCTCACAATCATACTATGGATCGCGGCTATCAGGGCGCTCTGCGCACTCTGGATGTTCTGCAGCAGTCGGGCCTGGATACGGTAGGAACCTATCGCAATGAGGAGGAAAGGCGCCATTTCGTGGTGAAAGATATTCGTGGGGTGAAAGTGGGGTATCTGGCATACAGTTACAGCACCAACGGGATTCCCGTTCCCCGGGACTGCCCCTGGTTTTTTAACTTTTTGGATCGGGAGACCATACTGAGTGATATTAGCACATTACGCCCTCAGGTAGATGTATTACTGGTGGTTCTGCACTGGGGGGTGGAATACAACCCGGCTCCGACCCAGGAACAACGGTTCCTGGCCCGGGAGATACTGGAGGCTGGAGCAGACGCCATCCTGGGCAGTCATCCGCATGTCATTCAACCGATGGAAGTAATAAACATAGACGGGCAGGATAAATTTGTGATCTATTCCATGGGCAACTTCATCAGCCATCAGATTGGCCTGGAGCGTAACAGCGGAATTGTCTTGAAACTGCGGTTTACCAGGGATTTTGCCAACGGCAATACTATCCTCGAAGAGGCTTCCTATACACCGACTTATTCCCATTCCTACTACCACAACGGCCACAGGTATTTCAGGGTCGTGCCGGTGGAAAGGACTATGGAAAAAATAAAGAGTGGTCAGGAACCTTTCCTGGGACAGGGGGATCTTCCTGTCCTGGAACAAGTACTGCGACAAACCCGGCAGCGGCTGGGAAGTTCCTTTTATCGCTGTGAGTAACCTTTTGGAGGGGAGAAGGTGCTTTTTCCAAATCTGTTTTCACCGATTTATCTGGGTCGACACCAGATACGCAACCGGATAATAATGGCCCCTATGCTGGCAGGCTATGGAACCACCGGCGGGGAGGTAACCCCGGCCATGCTTGAATACTACCGGGCGCGGGCGGCCGGGGGAGTGGGCCTGGTGGTGGCAGAAGCAGCCTGTGTGGACTACCCGGCGGGATTGGAGACGTATCGCCAGCTGCGGCTGGATCACCCCCGCTATCTGAGCGGGTTGGAGACTTTGAGCCGTACCATCCAGGCCGGTGGGGCGCGGGCGATTATTCAACTGTTCCATGCCGGCCGGCAGACTTCCAGTTCCGTCACCGGGGTGCAACCGGTGGCGCCATCGCCTTTGCCCTGTCCGATGATGAAAGAAATTCCCCGGGAGTTGAATACTGCCGAAGTGGAGGAACTGGCCGGGCGATTTACCGCTGCGGCGGTTCTGGCCCGCCTGGCGGGCTTTGATGGGGTGGAACTGCATGCCGCCCATGGCTATCTTTTGAATCAGTTTTTGTCTCCCCATAGCAACCAGCGTCAGGACCAGTATGGTGGCAGCCTGGAAAACCGCATGCGCCTGCTGCTGGACATCACCAGGGTTATCAGGAAGGATTGGCCGGAGGGGATACTCTCCGTGCGTATCAACATTGACGATTTTGTCACCGGGGGATTGACACCCGAGGAGAGTGTCAAGGTTTGTCAGGAACTTCAGCAGGCTGGCATTGATCTAATCCACTGCAGTTGCGGCACCTATGCATCAGGTCTTACCAGTATCGAGCCGGCTTCTTACCCGCAGGGGTGGAAAGTACACCTGGCCGAAAAGGTGAAGGCTTCCGTGACGATACCGGTAGCTACCGGGGGGATGGTGCGTGATCCGGCTGCGGCGGAAGCGATCATCAGCAACGGGCAGGCCGACCTGGTTTTCCTGGGCCGCAGTCTCCTGGCCGATCCCAATTGGGCCTATAAGGCACGGGAAGGGAGAACTGACGATATTCGTCCCTGTCTGCACTGCAATAACTGTTCGCAAAGCAATTTTTCCGGACTTTCAGTAAGCTGCACGGTCAACCCTTGGGCCGGGCGTGAGGAAGCGAGGTTCGGGGGGGCGGGAAAGACTGGCCTGAAGGTTGTCGTCGTGGGCGGGGGACCGGGAGGAATGCAGGCGGCGCTTTCCCTGTCCCAG
>CAZLYH010000066.1:0-1493 GCA_964563775.1 uncultured Syntrophomonadaceae bacterium
GGAGCGACGGGAAGCGCAACGGCGGATCTGCAGCTTTGACCGGGAGGCATTCGAACAATTCATGGGTGAGTTTCGTGGTTATATGCAGCAGCCACTGAAAAGCATACCTGGGTTTCATGATATTTCTTTGCGCCTGCAGACCCTGGATGGAGGCGCCTGTGAACGAAAAAATGGTCGGAATCGAACCTGCAGCAATTCAAAATGAGGTGATTTCTAATGCAATTTATTGTGCAGATGCTGGCGGGTGGTTGGGATGAACTTTTAAACTACCTGTCGGCCCATGTTATTACCTGCCTGGTTCCTGCCTTCTTTATTGCGGGAGCGATGGCGGTTCTGGTAACCAAAGGTGCGGTAATCAAATATTTTGGCGTTCAGGCCAAACGCTGGGTAGCTTACGGAGTAGCCTCGGTTTCAGGGATGCTGCTGGCGGTTTGCTCCTGTACCATCCTGCCCCTTTTTGCGGGTATATATAACCTGGGAGCCGGCCTGGGGCCGGCGGTGACCTTCCTCTATTCCGGGCCGGCTATAAACATCCTGGCGATTTCCCTGACCGGGGCTGCTATCGGCTGGAAAATGGGTCTGGCCCGGGGAGTTGGTGCGATACTTTTTTCCATAGTTATCGGCATTATCATGTCGCTGCTGTTTCGCAGCAGCGAGAAAACGCGTTTGCAAGCGATGGAGGTCTTGCCCGAGGAGAAAAGTGAGAAGTCACCGGCGTTTCTTATCCTGTTTTTTGGTGTCATGGTAGCTATCCTCATAATCAGTACCAGCAAGCTGGCTCCCTGGATTAAGGTGGCCTTGGACCTCAGCTTGATTAATTCCCTGGCGATCATGGTCCATCATTATTTTGTTAAAGGTGAATTCCATTCCTGGATGTCAGAAACCTGGAGTTTGGTAAAACTGGTAGTCCCCACTTTGCTGATAGGCGTATTTGTAGTGGGAATGGTAACCGCGATTTTGCCGCCGGAATGGATTTCCCGGTATGTGGGGGATAATAGCTTTACGGCCAATGTGGCTGCTTCACTGGTGGGAGCCCTCTTCTATTTCTCCACCCTTACCGAGGTACCGATTGTCAAAGGGCTCATGGACCTGGGAATGCACCAGGGACCGGCACTGACTTTGCTGCTGGCCGGACCGGCGGTGAGTATTCCCAATCTGCTGGTCATAAACCGGATTATGGGCTTTAAGCGCACGGCGGTCTACTTTCTGCTGGTAGTGATTCTGGCAGCCCTGACCGGCTGGCTATATGGCAGTATCTTTGTTTAGAAATGTTGAGGAGGTGGGAAAATGAAAATCGAGGTATTGGGAAGCGGATGTGCGAAATGCAAACAGTTGGAGAAGGATGTCTATAACGCCCTGTCTGAGCTGGACATTGCTGCCGAGGTAGCCAAAGTCCAGGATATTCAGAAGATCATGGCTTACAAGGTTATGACTACTCCGGCATTGGTAATCGACGGCCAGGTAAAAATTGCTGGTCGTCTGCCCCGCAAGGA
>CAZLYH010000066.1:1593-2724 GCA_964563775.1 uncultured Syntrophomonadaceae bacterium
AGTTTCTGAAAAAATGCCTCCAGGCGGCGTAACCCTTCGGCAATGTTTTCCAGGGAGTTGCAGTAAGAGAGGCGAATGTAGCCCTCACAGTGCGGACCGAAATCGGTTCCCGGGGTGACGGCTACTTTGGCCTGTTCAAGGATCTGAAAGGCAAATTCGTAGGAATTGCGGGTGTATTTTTCCACATTGGCCAGAGCGTAAAAAGCCCCTGCCGGGTCAACAGCGGTGGCAATACCCATCTCTTTAAGTCGTTTTAACAGGAAACGGCGTCGTTCATCATATATGCGTACCATTTGCTCTACCTCCGTTTGGCATTCTTGCAGAGCGGCAATACCCCCTTCCTGTACGAAGGAGGAGGCACATATGAAAAGATTCTGCTGCATTTTCTGCAAGGGCCGAATGTATTCCCGGGGGGCAATAACATATCCCAGGCGCCAACCGGTCATGGCGTAGAGCTTGGAAAAACCGTTAATCACAAAAGCCTTATCTGTGTATTCCAGAATGGAATGTTCTTCCCCCTCGTAGATGAGTCCATTATAGATTTCGTCGGAAATAATGGTTGGTCCGGTTTCGGCCAGAGCCGACATTTCGTTCCCACTATATACCGCACCGGTAGGGTTGGCGGGGGAGTTTACCACCAGGGCACTCGTTTGCGGGGTAATAATCCGGCTTACTTCCTCAGGACGATATTTGAAGCCATCTGCTTCTTTCACCGGAACCAGAATGGGGTTTCCGCCCAGGTAACGGATAAAATTCGGATAACAGGAATAATAGGGGTCGGGAATGATGATTTCCTCGCCAGCCTCCATTAGCACAGAAAAAACCAGCAGCATGCCTGGCGAAGTACCCGAGGTTACCAGTACCTGTTCCGGTGAGATTTTCACTCCGTATTTTCGCCAGTAGTGAGCGGCTATTGCTTCCCGCAAGGCCAGCTTGCCCAAGCTGTGGGTATAGTGGGTATCATCTGCCTGCAGGGCGCGGAAGGCAGCCTCTTTAACTGGTTCAGGAGTAGGAAAATCCGGCTCCCCCACTTCCATGTGAATAATATCATGTCCCAGAGCTTCCATGCCCTGGGCCTTCTCCAGGACTTCCATAACCATAAAGGGAGATATGCTGGTTCGATTCGGCAAG
>CAZLYH010000066.1:2824-10745 GCA_964563775.1 uncultured Syntrophomonadaceae bacterium
ACCTCATAATCGACATCACTGGTCACCTTGAATAATTCTACCATGATTTTGTGCAGGAAGGGATTTCCGGAATGCTTGGTCAGAGTTAAACCAAAAGAAGTTTCGTAGATATAACGTTCCTTGGCTGCGGTGTGTTCGTTGAAACGGTTGTAAAATGTGTGCGTCATGCGGTAAAGTGCATCGATCTCCTCCTGCGCAGCTATTACAGCTACCCGTTCCAGAGAATAGTACCATAATTGTCTCCCCATATCCAAAATGTTTTCCAGCGGCAAGGTGATACCTTCCCCACCCTCCTGGCGTCTTTCCAATGCGGAAAGCGCCAGCGCATTGACATAGGCGCCGCTGCCGCGTTTACTGCTGACAATCCCCTGCCCCTCAAGAATCTTAATCGCTTCCCTGACTACCGTTCGGCTTACTCCAAATAACTGCGCCATTTCCACCTGGGAAGGCAGGCGTTCCCCAGGTAAAAAAGTACCCCTCTTTATTCCTGAAGTGATTACATCGACAATCTCCCTGCTGCGAGACAACTCTTGTCCACTATTCATAGACCAATTATCCCCCTTGCTGCTGTAGTTGAGCGATTCTGCCATCCAAGCTGCAGGCTGACCAGCCAACATCGGCTGTTACTCGTACTCTGCACTTTAACTTTCCATACGGGCCGCTTTTTTATCTAGTATAACCTGTTTTTCAATAATTAGGATGCCAGCTTTTTGTGATATATCCTTTACTGGGCATCCTGCATCACATATACTGTAGTTGGATTACAACATTTATCGACAAAATAAAGCAATATATGGCAAGGATGGACGGTGTTTAGAAAGGGGGTTAGTAGAGATGAATACCAGGCCAGAAGTTAAGTACCGCAGGCAAAATGATAAGGAGGTAAATGTCATGAATGAACGCAAACCCGTTGCTCCCTATATTGCCATCGGACTTTCAACGGTTTCCCACGGAGTGGCCGAACGGAAGCATATCGCTAAAAATCTGGATATTATTGAGGATTGCATACGTGGTGCAGTGGAAACAGTCAATATTAATATGCCCGTTAAAGTAGTGGCCCTGGCTGAAGGTGCCTTGACCGGCTTTACTGACGAGGTATTTGACCTGCCCCATGTTATGTCTGCACGTGACCTGTTTATGGATATTCCCGGCGAGGAGACGGAACGACTGGGCCAGTTGGCCCGGGAATATGACCTGTATATTATCGGTCAATGCAAAGCACGCTGGCCGGAAGTCATGAAGGACCGCTATTTCAATACACTGTTTATTATCAACCCGGAAGGAAAGGTCGTGCACAAGGCGGCCAAAAATCACATCTGGTGCCGGGAACGTTCCTGCACCCCTCACGACGTCTACGATCGCTGGGTGGAGCTGTATGGCGATGGCATTGAAGCATTCTACCCGGTCTTGAAAACGGACGACATTGGCAACATAGGCACCATCTGCTGCAGTGATGGTGAGTATCCTGAAGCGGTGCGCGCTTTAGCCTTTAACGGAGCCGAAGTGGTCTATCGTCCCAGTGAAGCCATGCCCATGACGGGAAGTGGCTACCCGGGCGGGGGGAGCTGGATGATCCAGAACCGGGCTCATGCGGAATTTAATGCGGTGTATATGCTGTGCCCCAATGTGGGACCGGTGTATGTGCACCCTAAAATGCAGCATCCCTTTAATGTGGGGGGAGGAAATTCCCATATCGTTGATTACCGGGGGGAAATCATGTCCTACTCCGCCTCCAATTACAACACGGTGGTGGCGGCTGTCATTGATATCGAGGCCCTGCGTCAGTTCCGGGTGATGAATCTGAACAGCAACTGGACCAAAGACCTGCGTACCGAGCTTTTCAAGCGCATGTATGAACAGCCCCTTCATCCCAAAAATCTGTGGCTGGAACAGGACCCCCTGCACCACGCTGAAGTTGACGAGATTTACCGGGGCAATATCCGCCGCCTGCTTGAGCGGGGGGCCTATACTGCACCGTATCACAATTTCCCGGGAGCTCACTGTCAGTCTCCTGCCACTTCGGAAGAGGAGTGGAAGAAGCTGAAGGAGCTCTGGGACGAAGAAAAGGACTAAGCCGACAACGGCCGTAGACAATAGAAAGGAGGAAGACACACCATGAGTCGCTCCCAGGAAAGTATTAGCCTTGAACAAATGGGCTACAAGCAAGAACTTAAGCGAGAATTAGGTTTATGGGGCTTATTGGCTTTTGGCATCTGTATGATGTTTCCCATAGCTCCGGCAGCCGTCTACGGATCCGTTACTGACGTCACCCTGGGCCACATGGCCCTGGTATATTTGATTGCCGTGATTCCTATGTCGTTTACGGCCTGGAGTTACGGGCAGATGGCCGGAGCCTATCCAGTAGCCGGGTCTGCCTATGCGTATACGCAACGGGCCATAAATCCGCACCTGGGTTTCCTGACCGGATGGGCAGTGCTTCTGAACTATATCCTCTTTCAGGTATTAAATTATGTGATTATTGGCGTGTTCGCCAGTGCTTTATTCCCGGGAATACCCTACTGGGCAATCATTCTCATCGCCGTAGGACTGGTTACCGGAATCAACCTGTTGGGAATCAAAAACTTAACCCGGGTAAACACACTGCTGGTCTTGTTTATGTTTGTAGGGGTTGCCTACTTTGTTGTTAGCGCTGCTACTCAGCTTGCTCACGGAGTGGGCCTGGGCTTTACTACCCTGCCTTTTTATAACCCGGAGACCTTCCAGTGGAACACCATTCTGATGGGAACTTCCATTGCCTGTTTTTCCTTCCTGGGGTTTGAGGCTATGACCACCCTGGCGGAGGAAACGCATAATCCGGCTCGCTCGATTTCACGGGCTACGCTGATTGCCTGTTTCTTCATGGCCTTTATCTTTATAATTCAGGCCTATTTTGCACAGTCTATCTTTCCCGACTTCCAGAATTTTTCCAGCCTTGATTCCGCCTTTTTCGAGGTGTGCCAGAAAGCTGGCGGTCAGGCCCTGGCTACCTTTATTACGGTGGTGCTGATTGCCGGATCTCTGGCCAACGCCCTGGATTGCCAGACCGGTGTATCTCGCCTGTTGTATGGAATGGGCCGGGACGAGGTAATCCCCAAAAAGTTTTTCACCTATCTGAGCAAGCGCAAGGTACCGGTCTACAACATTCTGCTCATGGGTGTTCTAGGTATCATTGGTTCTGCTCTGGCCCTGGAAACGGTTATAACCATCATAAACTTTGGCGCGCTGATCGGTTTTATCATGGTAAACCTGTCAGTCATTGTTCACTACTACGTCAAGAATAAGCGGCGTGGGTTTGGCAATACAGTCAAGTATTTAGTGATACCCGGGTTGGGAATGATTACCTGTACGATACTGCTGTTTAGCCTTACACCACAGGCCAAATGGGTGGGCATTACCTGGTTGGCCATTGGCGTAATCTATGCAGCCGCTACTACCAACTTTTTCCGCAAGACCCCGAAAAACTTAACCATGCTTGAGGACGCCAGTATCGAGCCCTAGCCCTTCCGAGACGGTCACGTTTAAAATATCCGGTCGGCCCATCCGGGCCACCGGATATTTTTTTACAGGACTCGCTCCGAGGGGTTGCGCTTTTAACCTGCTGCAAGCCCTCCAGGCATCGTGAGAAGATTTAACGTACATAATATACTTGTCAATAGATTTATTAGTGGAGGTGGAAGGCTTGAACAAAGTAATTGCCGTGGAGGATAATTTGGGACCGGTAAAGGAATTTTTATCAGCTCGCGGGTGTCAGGTAGTAAGCGTGGAACAAGCCCGGAACAGGGGTGTTGATGCCATTATCCTGTCGGGCGCGGATGAGAACCTTATGAATATGCAAGATGTCGTAATTAATGTACCGATTATAAACGCCTCAGGAAGGACGGCAGAACAAATCTGGCAAAGTCTAAACCGGCTCAGTTGAATAGATTAATTCCCCGGTAACCAGGCCCCCCTGTTCTTTAAATGAAAAAACAGGGGGGCCTTTTATTGCCCTCGAAACCAACCATGGGATTGCCAGGCTTGCCATCATTAAGTTTTCAGGGTATCTTGTTAGACAACAGGACCCAAACTTCGACAAATTAAATGTGATTATACGGAGGTCAGGCATGAAAAGGCGCCAGGAAATAAACGTGTTTTCCACCTCAGCAGCACCAAGAGAGAAGGTCGTCACTATAACTCCTGATGGTCAGACCGCACTTCCTCTGCAGCAAAATGCGCCGGGTGATTCCCGGGAGGCCCTGTTGGTGGAAAATGCTGATAGTTGTTTGCTAATCCCCCGTACAGTGGATGTGCGCAAATTATATATAGAGCCTACCACGATATGCAATTTTAACTGCACCACTTGTATCAGGCATTCCTGGGCGGATGATTTGGCTCATATGGATTGGTCGGTTTTTGTGCGTATTTATGAGGGACTGGATCGACTTCCCCAACTGGAATGTGTTCACTTTGGGGGTTTTGGGGAGCCATTTTCTCATCCGCGTTTGCTGGAGATGCTGGCCCTGGTCAAAGATAAAGGCTTGCAGGCGGAGGTTATCACCAATGGCTCCCTGCTATCAGACGAAGTAATCGAACGGTTGATTGATATGCAGTTGGATAGATTGTTTGTTTCCCTGGATGGTCCGGAGGAGGAATATAATCAGATTCGCCAGGGGGGAGACTTTGCTGCGGTGGTGAAAAACATCAGAGCCTTAAACCGGGCCAAGGAAAAGCGGGCTTCCCGCTTCCCTGAACTGGGTATCGAGTTTGTTGCTACCCGCGACAACTACCAAAAGCTGCCGGCTTTAAGCGAACTAACCCGCCAGCTTAAAGCCCGACGGGTGATTGTTACCAATCTCCTCCCCTACCACCCGGAGATGAAGGACCAAATTCTCTATGACGTGGAAGACATCACTGATCTTTTCTCCCTGGAGGAAGCCTTTAACATGCGGCGGTTAAGATTTCCCGAGATGCGTCTGCGCACTGACCGAATGTGCAAGTTCGTTAGGGATAACGCCATGGCCATTAATTACCGTGGCCGGGTGGCGCCCTGTTACGCACTTATGCATTCTTACCACTGCTATGTTTACGGGCGCGAAAAGGAGATATTCGCCTACCATCCGGGACGGGTGGACGAGAAAGCCCTGGACGAAATCTGGATCGAACCAAATTATCTGCGTTTTCGTTACAATGTCAGAAACTTTGCTTTCCCGTCCTGCCCCGACTGCAAATTTCTGGACGGCTGTACCTATGCCTGCGACAATGAAGCCGATTGCTGGGGGAACAGCCCCTCCTGTGCTGATTGTCTCTGGTCACGGCAACTGGTCCTTTGCCCCTAGTTTATAAAATATGCTATGGTCTGTTATTCTCCCGGGCCTAGAGCAGGCCCGCTAGTCCGTGAAAAGATCCGCCTCTGTCCGGAGGGTAACCGGGTCTTCGGTTCTCAGGGTGCGAGCCAGGCTGAAGATTTTCGGCCATTCATAGGCATAGTAAAATTCGCAAGTGGCCAGTTTTCCCTGGTAGAAGTTGCGCTCATTTGCTGACAGGTCGGCGGTGAGTGCCTGCCTGGCCACCACCGCTTGCTTCAGCCACTGCCAGGCCACGGCAACAATGCTGAACATTTCCAGGTAAACCGTGGCATTGGCGAGGTAAACATCTATAGCGCCCCGGGCAGCTATCCCCAGCAGATAGTGGGTAGTCTCAGTTAACAGCTGCATGGCCTCCTGTAAACAGGCGGACCACCCTTGCAATTCGGAAAACTTTTGGGCTGCTTCCCGGGTAAGGCCGACCTCTGCAGCAAAAAGCTGCAACGCCTGCCCCTGTTTCATAACTACTTTGCGTCCCAGCAAGTCCTGTCCCTGAATACCGGTGGTTCCCTCGTGGATGGGGTCAATGCGGATTTCGCGATAGTATTGTTCCACCGGGAAGTCGCCGCAATAACCGTAACCGCCCAGGCACTGGATGGCCTGACTGGTGGCTTGAATGCCCATTTCCGACGGATAGGTTTTTACTGCCGGCACGAGCAGTTCCACCAGCATTTGGTGACGTTCAACATCCACTCCCGCTTTAATCAGATCCAGGTATTGCCCCAGTTGCAAAGACAGGGACATGGAACCTTCACCAATGGCCCGCTGGAACAGCAGCATACGACGAATGTCGGCATGTTCAATCAATAGAACCTGGGGTGACTCCGGGTTTTTCTCGGTTGCCTTCCGTCCCTGGCGTCTTTGCTGAGTGTATTCCAGAGCCGCATAGTAGGCGGCCATTATTTTGGCCGAAGCCGCTATTCCAACATTAACACGCTCTTCATTCATCATCTGGAACATGTAACTCAAACCCCGGTTGGCTTCCCCCACCAGGTACCCCCGGCAATCACCGTTATCACCCATACTGAGCTGGCAGATGGGACATCCTTTGTAACCCATTTTGTGTTCAATGCCATCGCAACTGATATCGTTAAATTCCAGATCCCCTGTGCCGGTTACCCTTTTCTGAGGAACGACAAAGAGGGAGATACCCTTGACCCCGGCAGGGGCGCCCTTAATCCGCGCCAACATCAGGTTCACAACGTTGTCCACCGCATCATGGTCGCCGCCGGAGATAAATATTTTTTTGCCTTTAATCAAGTAATAGCCCTGGTCAGTAGGTATTGCCTGGGTGGTCAAATCACCAAGTGAACTTCCTACATCCGGTTCGGTCAGAGCCATGGTCCCCTGCCATTGGCCGGAGAACATCTTATCAAGGTAAAGATTCTGTAATTCCCGGGAGCCAAAAGTGGCAATCAAGTTGGCCGCTCCAGCAGTAAGCAGCGGGTAGACGATTAGAGAATAATTAGCTGCGGTAAAAATAAATCCGCAGGCAAAGTAAACCAGCAGGGGAACCTGCTGCCCACCTACCTCATAAGGCATATGGGCGTTAATCCATCCACCGCTGCCCATTTCCTGAATGTACGGCTTGACCGCCGGATGAACATAAACATTTCCATCACGCCATACCGGGGGTTGACGGTCCATGTCCTTAAAATAGGGAAACATTAATTCGCTGGCCATTTGGTGGGCTGTCTCAATTATCATGTCCAGGGTTTCCGGGCTGTGATCCCGGAAATATTCATATTCGGTTAGAGACCTGACATCGAAAACCTCGTCCAACATAAACCGAAGGTTTCTCCTGCTTACAAACTTTTCCGCCATTGGTGTGCTCTCCCCTCTCCCTCTCCGACTTAAATAATTTTTGTATGGATTATTTACGACGGAGACAAATTGATTCCCTGCCCCGGGGAAAATTTTTCCGGCGAAATAATGATTCCACTGTAAAAAGTAATAATGCCCTGGTTGGGATGCATTAAAATCCCGTCGCCCTTTACCAGGTCATAATTCTCCCGATCAGTATCTATGAAATGCCACCATTCATAATAAATACTCGTAAAGCCATGCTTTAACATGACTTTTTCCAGGATTTTTGCATTGGCAGCCCTTTCCGGGGACACGCCCTTATAGTCACGGTTGGCCCGGGTGGAGAAGTCATCAAAACCGGTGGGCATGGGCAGTTCCTGGCCGCTTTTATCAACCAGGGTGATATCCAGTGCGCATCCCCGCGAATGATAAGAAACCCCTTGGTTTGGATTAATAACAAAACGGGGATCAGGCATTGCTTTCCATAGCTCATGTTGCACCTGGGGCGGACGATAGGCGTCCCAAACCTTTATTCTCAATCCCAAAGCCGCAAATTCTTCCTGCGCCTTTCGTAGTTTCTCTGCCGTCCCTCTGCGCAGGTAGGCTCGCTCAGACAGGTAAAGCGGCCGATGGCATATATTGTCTGCGCTGCAGTATTTCAGATCCACCACGATTTCCGGCACTACTTCAGCTAAATCAACCATCTCCAAGTCCTGAGCTGAAAGGACGTTTCCCTGGACGGAGACGGAACCATAGTAACGGAAAAGAAGCAA
>CAZLYH010000067.1:0-10714 GCA_964563775.1 uncultured Syntrophomonadaceae bacterium
AGGGAATAGCAGCCAGGAAATTGGCCACCGGTCCTCCCAGCAGGAAACCAACCCTTTTATGAACCGGAATCCGAAACAGATCCTCTGGCTCCGTTGCCCGCAGCAAAACATAGCCCCCGAAAGGGATCAAGGAAAGACAATATTCCGTGTCCCGCCGCCTGTAGCCCCACAGGCGAGGTCCCAGCCCCACTGAAAATCGCTCTACCGAAATGCCCGCCAGGCGAGCCGCCAGCAGATGTCCAAACTCGTGAACCAGGATGAGCAATCCGATCAAGAGGCTTATCAATAGATATTTGCCCACGCTCCACCCTCCTCTTAAGTAAGAACGCAAAATAAACTGGACCATCTCTATCCTTACAATGGATAATGTTAACATAACCTCAACCGGAAGAAGCAATGGATTAATTACATCCCGATTACAAAGGGGAATTGTGCGTGTTTAAGCATTAGGGAAGGATGTTTGTCGTTGTAATCTTGTTGGTAATTGTATTGCCATCCCAGTTGCAGCGGGAGGTTGTTCCCCAAATCCAGGCCAAAACCTCCATGAAGACAACCAACCGCCGGAGTCCGCCGCATACAGTGGTAATTACGCTTTCCTCGTGGACGAGCCGCGAACCGTTGTCGAAGATAAACTGCTGGTTAAACCTATTGAAATAATGCTTTTTAAACTTTTGCTTGCCCCACTAAGCATAAACCCATCTATGGTTGTTTCATCTTTCAGACCATACTTGTTAGTGCAGAGCCGTAATGGCTGACATAATCAGCCACCCCAATACAGGTATAAGGTGCTGCGGCTTGCATCAGGAAGTAATATCCATGCCCGCCACTTTAAGGTTCCCCTTTAGGGATTTCCCCAGCCCCCTCCATTTTCCTGCCTGCAGCAATCTCTATTTTAAAAGGACCATAATGATTGCTGGGCCAAGTTTGGCATATTGGAACAGTCCCGGTTCCCATCCCGGGATTTGATAATGATAGTATAGTTATAGGAAATCGCCAGAACGGTTTTACCCTCGCTGTTACTAATTGTAAGAATTTCTTAAGAATTCTATCGAGTTTTTTGTCAGGCCTTCCGCCTAAGGTATACTTAAGGCTCGCGGGTTTACCAAGCCTCAGTATAAGGTGGTGATATATCGTGGAAAAACAACAGATCCTGGTGGTCGACGATGACCGGGAAATCGTGAACGCCATCGCCATCAACCTGCAGAATGAGGGCTATGAGGTACTAAAAGCCTTTGATGGCCTGCAGGCCCTGGATATGATCAGCACTCAGAAAGTACACCTCATTATTCTGGACGTGATGATGCCAAAGTTGGATGGGCTTTCGACCACCCTGAAGATCCGGGCCGAGAAGAATCTGCCCATTATTATTCTTTCTGCCAAATCGGAGGATACGGACAAGATCCTGGGTTTGTCGATGGGGGCTGACGATTACGTTACCAAGCCCTTTAATACCATGGAGCTGATGGCCCGGGTAAAGTCGCAGCTCCGCCGCTATCTAACCCTGGGGGATGTCAATGTCCAGGCCCGGCCGGATCTCCTGCAATCAGGCGGACTGATGTTCGACCTGGAAAGCCATACCCTGGAGGTGGATGGTGAGCCGGTGCGGCTGACCGCTACGGAAACCAAGATCGTGGAGCTGCTGATGCGCTCACCGGGACGCATTTTCCCGGCGGAGGAGATTTATGAGCGGGTCTGGGGAGAGACCGCCTTTGGGGTGGAAAATACGGTCATGGTGCACATCCGGCGCATCCGGGAAAAGATCGAGATAAACCCGAAGGAGCCTAAATACTTAAAGGTGGTATGGGGCATTGGATACAAAATCGAAAAAATCTAAGCCGTTTACGGCCTGGCTAAGTTTCTTCCTGGCGGTTAATCTGCTGGCTGTCTTCCTTATTACCTGTCTATCAGCCGTAGCTCATTCGGGGGGCAACCTGACAGTTCTGCAAGCTCCTTTTGTCGACTATAAGAGCACCATCTTCTTCAAGGAGCGATCCGGCCACTATTTCAGTTACCTGTATGACCCGGTGGGCAACCTGTTCGCAGATCAAAATGCTAGCCTCGATTACGCCAAGTGGTGTTTGAACGAGGAAGGAAGCAACGTCAAGTATTATGCGGTCAACACGGCTGCCGGGCTGGAAATTACCAATATCGCCGGGGAATTCTCTTTTCCGGAAGCGGAGCAGGCTCCGGTCTGGCAAGACTACAACTATTACTGGTATTTTGACGGACAAAAGCTGCAGGTAATTGACCACGGGCAGCCGGTCGACATTCAGCGGCGGGACAGCGGCTACCGCAACATCCTTCCCTACGTCAACATAGATACGGCCAATTCAGCCCATACCCGGGTTCTGCTGGCGGTGCGGGATACCTTGCAGGAAAACCCTTATGGGCATTCCCGATATTACAGCGAAAAACAATCCCTGGCGGTTATTGGCTGGGTCTACATAGGGGCAGGCCTGCTGGGCCTGGCACTCCTGATCTATGCCATTATGAGGCGGCGCGACAAGCGTGAGTTTGACCGCCAGCTGGCCTCCTGGGCCGGGCGCCTGTGGCTGGAAGTGAAAGTATTGCTTTCCCTGCCCGCGGCCTTTCTCCTGTTAATGCTGTTTTCGGAATTGAGAACAGTACATTTCGACCTGCCGGGAACGGTGTTTATGCTTGCTGCCATGAGCGGCCTGTTGCTGCTGGGGTGCTGGTGGTTTTATGTCATCCTCCTCGATCTGCTGGTTAACCGCAGCAATTTTTTCCGCCACAACCTGATAAACTCACTGCTTAAGTGGTATCAGCGCTATGAACGCCAATATGCCTGGCAAAAGGCGATGCAGCAGCGCGCCTACCTGCTGCTGGCAGCCGAGTCTGTCCTGGCCGTGATGTCGGTGCTGTTTTTGCTAATCGGCAATGTCTTGCTGGCGGTTCTCTTGGCTGGTGCAGGCATATATTTGATTTACCGGTATCTGCGTTACTATAACCAGACTATCACCGACCTGGGCAAGCTCATTGACCATATTGAACTCATCAAAAACGGCGACATGAACACCCGGCTGGAACTGGCGGCCGAATCATCCATGTACCCGGCTGCACAAAACCTGAATTCCATCCAGGCGGGTATGAATATCGCGGTGACCGAGCAGCTGAAATCGGAGCGTCTTAAATTGGATCTCATCACCAATGTTTCGCATGACCTGAAAACCCCGCTGACCTCCATAATCAGCTATGTGGATCTGCTGGCCCGGGAAGAGGGCCTGCCTGAGCAGGCCAACGACTACATTCAAATACTGGCCCAGAAGTCGGAGCGCCTGAAGAATCTCATTCAAGATCTGTTCGACCTCTCCAAAGCCAGCAGCGACAACATCGCCCTGGATATGGAGGAGATTGATCTGGCGCGTTTGCTTAAGCAGACCCTGGCCGATATGGAGGAGCCGATAAACGCCTCCGGCCTTGCCTTCCGGGTAAATATTCCCGATGAGCCTGTAAATATCGTCAGTGACGGCAAAAAGCTGTACCGGGTTTGGGAAAACCTCATTACCAATACTCTCAAATACTCGCTTGCCGGTTCACGGGTGTTTATCGACCTGACCGTTGACACGCAGGGAGCATTGGCTACCATAAAAAACACCGCCAACTACGAGATGACCTTTGGGGAAGAGGAAATTCTGCAGCGTTTCGTACGCGGGGATCAGTCCAGAAGCAGTGAAGGATCAGGTCTGGGGCTGTCCATTGCCCAAAGTTTTACTCAAATATGCGGCGGCCATTTCGCGATGAAAATAGATGGTGACCTCTTCAAGGTGGAGTTAAGGTTTAAGACTGTGTCTTAATTTAATACCGCTGCGCAGGCGGGTAATCCCAGCAAGCAGCCCATTTCAACGTTGGGTTGCTTGCTTTTTATTTCGACATTTATCAAGGGTATACACGTTCAAAAAGTCCGCTTTGCAGCTTTTTATGTTAATATTAGAATGATATTGACAGGTAGTGTCATTTTTTGAGTCTATTTGGATTCAATTAAGGGGATCGTTTTTCGCCTTAATGGAAATACGGAAACAAAAAACAGGAGGGATTATGGTCGTGAAGAAGATGTTTAGACTGCTGGTTTGCGCCACCCTGGTATTCGCTTTGTGCGTCTCCGTGGTTGGCTGTGGCAACCAGGGCAACCAGTTCAAGGTGGGTATGGAATGCAGCTATGCTCCGTTTAACTGGACGCAGGCTGATGACTCCAATGGAGCGGTTCCCATTAAGGACAGCAAGGAGTATGCGGGCGGCTATGACGTGGAGATTGCCAAAATTATTGCCCAGGGCCTGGGCAAGGAATTGGTTATAGTGAAAACTTCCTGGGACGGCCTGGCACCGGCAGTGCAATCAGACAGCATTGACGCCATTATTGCCGGCATGTCTCCCACGGCAAAGAGAAAAAAGAGCATCGACTTCACTGACAACTACTATAAATCCCAACTGGTAATGGTGGTTAAGAAGGGCTCGCCTTATGAAAAGGCCACCAGTATTCAGGATTTCTCCGGCGCCAAGGTTACCGCCCAGCTCAGTACTTTCCATTACACCGTCATTGACCAGATCAAGGGAGTTATCCAGAAACCGGCCATGGATGACTTTCCCGCTATGCGCATCGCTTTGGAATCGGGTATTATCGATGGGTACGTATCTGAACGGCCGGAAGGAATCTCGGCCACCACCGCCAACCCCGACCTGGTGATGGTTGAGTTTGCAGAAGGCAAGGGCTTTGTGGCTTCGGACGACGATGTGGCCATAGCCGTTGGCGTTAAGAAGGGCAACCCGGATATCCCCAAAATCAACGAGATTTTAGCCGGCCTTTCTGAAGATGAAAGAACCGCCTTGATGGGTAAAGCTATTGATAATCAGCCGATTTCCCGTAAATGAAACAGCTAAACAGGAGTGTATTAGGCCATGCCTGCAGATAATGCGTTTTTTCCCTGGGTGGTTTTCATACTGCAAGAATACTGGCCCCTCTTTTTGCGAGGGGCCGGTAATACCCTTTTGATTGCCCTGTCTGGTACCATAATTGGTTTCCTCATTGGAGTAATAATCGGGGTAATACGCACTATTCCCATCGATCACACCATCAGTGCTCTGAAGAAGTCGGTCTTTAAAGCGGTCAATTTTATATTACTGTGTTATATAGAGGTTTTCCGCGGTACGCCTATGATTGTGCAGGCTATGGTGGTTTTCTATGGCGTGGCATTGATTTGGGGCATACACCTTTCCCCCATTTATGCGGGTATTTTGATCGTTTCCATTAACACCGGCGCCTATATGGCGGAAATAGTCCGGGGCGGTATTCTCTCCATAGATAAAGGTCAGTTTGAGGCGGCACATGCCATTGGCATGACGCACGGGCAGACTATGGCCAGCATCATTATGCCCCAGGCTCTGCGCAATATTCTCCCCGCCACCAGCAATGAATTTGTCATCAATATCAAGGATACTGCAGTGCTGAGTGTAATCTCGGTCTCTGAGCTTTTCTTTATGTCCAAATCGGCGGCGGGCACGTACTTTAAGTATTTCCACGTCTTTTTCATTACCTGTATTATCTACTTTATCATGACCTTTACGGTTACCCGCATTCTCAGATACCTGGAGACCCGGCTGGAGGGACCTTCGGTTTATACCATTCATGGTTCGCAAACGGTGCCCGAGGCTCAATTCAGAATTGTCGGCAGGGAGTAGGAAATGGACAAGATTATTGAAATCAAGCATTTGCGAAAGGTTTTTGGCACCAACGAAGTACTAACCGATATCAATTTTTCGGTCAGCAAGGGCGAAGTGGTCTGCATCATCGGCGCGAGTGGCTCAGGCAAATCCACCCTGTTGCGCTGCCTGAATCTTCTTGAGTATCCTACCAGTGGGGAAATATTATTCCATGGTCAGAACATTTTGGAGCAGAATATGACTACTGCGGTTTACCGCGCCAAAATGGGCATGGTTTTTCAGCAGTTTAATCTGTTTAACAACCTGAGTGTGCTGGATAATTGTGTGGTGGGTCAGGTTAAGGTATTGAAAAAGGATGTGGCGGCAGCCAGGAAAACCGCTCTGGAATACCTGGAACTAGTGGGCATGTCACAGTTCATTGATGCCCGGCCACACCATATTTCCGGGGGGCAAAAGCAGCGGGTGGCCATTGCCCGTGCCCTGTCCATGGAACCGGAAGCTTTGTTATTTGATGAGCCTACCAGCGCCCTGGACCCGGAAATGGTGGGCGAGGTGTTGAAGGTTATGAAAAACCTGGCCAAAAGCGGGCTTACCATGCTGGTGGTCACCCATGAAATGGGCTTTGCTCGTGATGTAGCCAACCGGGTGGTTTTTATGGACGAGGGTGTCATTGCCGAAGACGACATCCCCGCAGTCATATTTAACAACCCCCATAATGAACGCACCCGTACCTTCCTTAAACGCATCCTCGAACCCTAGGGACAAGGGGATGGTTCGGATGGTTCGAAACCACTGAAAAAGTAATAATGACCTGGTTTGGATGTATAAATAGGTTTTTTTCAGTTGTCTCGGATGGTTCCTATGTCCCTGTCCCCCCCCAGCCCCCTTTCCCTTATATTCCAATTAAGCTAAGATAAAATGAGCCGGCGATTTCAGGCGGAAGTTGGTGCCGCTTGGGTGCCGCTTGATGGTTTGAGCGGAAACCGGGCCTGGCCTGTATGACCTTGCTTGCCGGTGTTTTCGAAAGTCACCCCGGCTGTAAATGAAGCGGGAAAATCGAAAAAGGTTTGGAAGCTACCGGCAAGTAGATAAAAAGGAGGACGAGGTAATGATAGAGGCTGCCCAATCCCAGCAGGAGAAGGGCCGACTGGAGAACGATGCCAAAGGCAAAACTGTGTGCCTGAAGAACTCTTTTGAGCAAGACCTAAAAAAGGCGCAGGATTTTCATGGCCACATATGTACGGGCATTGTCTTTGGGACCAGAATCGCCAGGATCGGATTAAACTGTTTGGGCATTGCCGACCCGGCTGAAAACAAAGACTTTATCGTGTTTGTTGAAGCGGACCGTTGCATCACCGATGCGGTTTCTGCGGTTACCGGATGTACCCTCGGCAAAAGGCGGTTAAAGTGGTTTGACTATGGTAAGATGGCCGCTACTTTCGTAGACATGAACAGCCAAAAGGGAATCAGAATCGTTGCCGCTGCCAGCCAGCTGCCTCCCGAGGGCACTGATTTGGTAAGCTTTTGGGGTTCGATAGCGGATGAGCACCTGTTCAGGATAGAGGAGGTAACTGTGAGTCTATGTCCGGAGGACCTTCCCGGCAAGCCTTCGCGCGCGGTTACATGTGCTGCCTGCGGTGAGGAAGTTATGGATGGCAGGGATTTGCTGCGGGATGACCAAGTTTTATGCAAGGCGTGTGCCCAAGGTGCCTATTATAAAAGAAGCTAAGAAAAGTGGTGATCGGGATGGGGAGTACTTGGATGAACCAATAGATCCCCTTCCCGAAAACTGTTGCTTTTCATTAAAATATGCTATGGTTTTAGCTAAAAATTAGTGGGAGGATCCAGCCTTAAAGGAAACGGGGTAGAGTATGGAAAAGATTATTGACATGATCGTGGCTGAGTGTGGATTACCGGCTAATAAAGTGGCCAATACCGTGGGACTTCTTGATGACGACAAGACGATTCCTTTTATAGCCCGTTACCGCAAAGAGGTAACCGGGGAACTGGATGAAGTTCAGATTCGCAAAATTGATGAACTGCTCAAATACTACCGCAACCTGGAACATAAGAAAGAAGAAGTACTGCGTCTCATTGAAGAACAGGGCAAGCTCACCGAGGAGATTCGGGATAAAATTCTGGCCGCCCGGCGGCCGGTGGAAATTGATGATATCTATCGGCCTTTTCGCCCCAAACGCCGCACCCGGGCTTCCATGGCGCGGGATAAAGGTTTACAGGGGTTGGCTGATTTTATCCTCAACTGTTCTGAAACAGATTCCCCCCTGATGGAAGCCGGGAAATATGTGTATGATGATGTACCAAGCCCGGAAGGCGCGCTGCAGGGGGCTCGTGATATCATCGCGGAACTGATCGCCGACGATCCGGCCCTGCGTTCGGCAGCGCGGGACTTAAGCCGCAAATTGGGCCTGATTGTTTCCCAAGCCCGCGACCCGCAAAAAGAAACGGTATATAACATGTATTATGACTATAAGGAACCAGCAGCCCGTATTCCTTCGCACCGTATTTTAGCCATCAACCGGGGTGAAAAAGAGGAAATACTAAAAGTAGGGTTGGAAATTGATATTGCGGCTGTTTTAAATATGATGCACCGCACCTATGCCCGGTCCGGGGAAGCAGGTGAAGAGGTAAAAGCCGCGGTTCTGGATTCCTGGCAGCGTCTGCTGGCCCCGTCAATTGAAAGGGATATACGTAATGAATTAACCGAGAAGGCCCATAAACAGGCTTTACAGGTGTTTTCCAAAAACCTGCGCGCCCTCCTGCTGCAGGCCCCGGTAAAAGGCAAAGTGCTTCTGGGGATCGATCCGGCTTATCGCACTGGCTGCAAATGGGCGGTAATTGACCCGACGGGTATGGTCCTGGAAATAGGCGTGTTTTATCCTACTCCCCCGCGCAGTGATATTGCCGGAACCGAAAAAGTCCTGACCCGCCTGGTGGAACAATATCAGATTGATGCCATTGCCATTGGCAACGGAACGGCCTCCCGGGAAACTGAACAGATGGTAGCGGCTTTTATTCAGAAATCAGCTTATCCCGGCTTGGCTTATACCATCGTCAGCGAGGCGGGGGCCAGTGTTTATTCCGCTTCCGAACTGGCCGCCCGGGAATTCCCGGAACTGGATGTGGCCGAACGCAGTGCTATTTCTATTGCCCGCAGGATTCAAGATCCGTTGGCCGAACTGGTGAAGATTGAACCCCGGAGCATCGGAGTTGGGCAATATCAGCACGATATTAACGCCCGCAGTCTGGATGAAAGCCTGGCCGGGGTAGTAGAGTCAGCTGTTAACTATGTCGGGGTGGATTTAAATACCGCCTCATCTTCCCTGCTGGCTTATGTAGCGGGAATAAACGCTGCCGTAGCCAATAATATTGTCAAGCATCGCGAGGTCAATGGACCTTTTAGGAACCGCAAACAGCTTTTGAAGGTCTCCAAGCTGGGCCCCAAGGCCTTTGAACAAGCGGCCGGCTTTCTGCGCATCAGCGGTGGGGATAATCCGCTTGACGCTACCCCCATTCATCCTGAATCATATCAGTTGTCCAGTGGATTGCTGGAACATATGGGAGCAGAATTGGATGAACTGGGCAGCGCCGATCTGCGGGGGAAATTGCAGTCTTTAAACCTGCATAAAACTGCAGAAGAATTGAGCGCAGGCCTGCCTACTCTGCGTGATATAGTAGATGCCCTGCTGCGTCCCGGCCGTGACCCGCGCGAGGATGTACCCCCACCCATCTTCCGCCAGGATGTTTTGAGCCTGGAAGATATTAAGACCGGGATGGAGTTGGAAGGGGTAGTGCGTAATGTCGTGGATTTCGGAGCTTTTGTTGACATCGGAGTGAAGGTCGATGGACTGGTACATATCTCCGAGATGTCCCAGCACCGCATCAAACACCCCCTGGAAGTACTGTCCATTGGAGACGTCATCAAAGTACGGGTATTAAATGTTGAAGTGGCGAAGAAAAGAATTTCGCTGAGTATGAAGTAGAGGGATGGCCTGACGGGCCTCTTCCCCGGTCCCTTCGGTCCACTTATGCTTCATCCAGTTTACGACACGAGGGTTGGTTGATTTATTTACAGTTCCTGACGAAAACCTGTACGTGGCGCAGAACGATGACCAAACCCAGCAAGAAAAGGGGCCGGTCAGTGCCCCCGCTCCGAATCGGCAGGGTCCGCTCCAATCGGAGGAGTGCTCCCGATGCCTCTCAGGCCCTATCGGCATCCCATATAGCTGCAGGACTATATCAAGGGGATCCCCAGGGCAGATTCTCCGGGTAGTATGACCGGTTGTTTTCAGCATTATCGTCGTTACAAATGGCCTGCCAAACCAAGCTTCTCCTTTTGAAAAACCTCTAAACTCTGGTTTGAAAGTATGCAGTTACCAGCTCCAGGGCAAAATCTCCCTTAGCCCTCCGTTTGTCATCACCGTCATAGATCGCTTCAATCCCATAATGTTCACACAGGCGATTTACCGCGGAGATTTGGGCGATAAGACTATTATGGCTCTGGCTGCGCCGATTATCAATGGCCGTTAAGTCAGAGTTGGAATGGTCCACCCCGTCAATTCCGAAAAACTGCAATTGATAACTTTGCTCGGCAACAACCTCTACATATTTGATGCTCTGCCTTACCAGCCTGTCAACCAATCCCTTTTTCCGCTCCGGGTTACTATCATTTTGAATGCACTGCAATAGCCTTAAAATCCTTTCGTTAACCATTAGCCTCCTCCCCTATCTCCCATCTCAATGCCCTGGAAAGCGGGCGGGTCGTTGTTACAGTCCCTGTTTTAAAAGCCGATGGCTCTGGGGCACGTGAGCCTCGAATCGCTAACCCCCTCTCCCGATCCCTTCCGGGGTTTTCCCCCCCCTGTTAAATAATCCGCGTTTCTTGAAATAGGATAACATATAATCTCACTTTTCCTTATACCTTATTTAAGCTAAGATTAAATTACAGCTACCCTGTTCGCGATCGCAAACAGTTGTTCTATTTTTCTATTGCTGGATATCCCCGGCAATGGTATGATTG
>CAZLYH010000068.1:0-10663 GCA_964563775.1 uncultured Syntrophomonadaceae bacterium
ATGAAGAGCTTCCTGGTAAGTCTGAATGAACTTTCTCAGCTAAATGAGATGGTTTTTATGAACAGCGGAGTCTATCTGACCACCGAGGGTTCTCCGGTTTTGGAAATTTTGCGGGCACTGGAGGCGAAGGGTGTGCAAATATATTCGTGCGGTACCTGCCTGGATTATTATCAGCTCAAAGATAAGCTTAAGGTAGGCCAGGTGACGAATATGTATTCTGCTATGGAGATCTTGACCGGAGCGTCCAAGTGTATAACCATTTAGAAGGATGAAAAAAATCCCCGGGGAGGATTTTTGGGGCTGACTAACGCTGTAACCTTTTTTCAATATAACCGGGATGTTATTCCAGAGCTATAAAAAGGCCCAACTGGCCTAATTATTCTAAAACAATCAGTATTCGTTACTTCATGTATATAATCAGCGTAATGCAGTAGCTCAAAACCCAATCGTGTTATCTGTGCCTATGAGAAGGGGAAGGGGTCAATGAATACCATTTATATGGATAATGCCGCAACCAGTTTTCCCAAACCCGCCAGCGTATATGAGGCAGTGGACTATTTTAATCGGCACCTGGGCGGCAATCCGGGACGGGGCAGTCACCAGGCTACCCTGCGAGCGGGAACCGTGGTGCTGGAGGCGCGGGAAAATCTGGCGCAATTATTTAATATTGCTGATAGTGCTCAGATTGCTTTTACCCTGAATGTTACGGATGCGCTAAATACTGCTCTCAAAGGGATCCTTCGCCCGGGTGATCATGTTGTCAGCACCTCCATGGAACATAACTCCGTGGCCCGCCCTCTGTACCGTTTGGCTCAAGAAGGGGTGGAGTGGACGGCGGTTCCGGGTGCGGCGGATGGCAGCCTGGACCCGGAAAACATCCGCCAGGCCATCCGGCCCAACACTCGTATGATCTGCATGCTGCATGCCTCCAATCTGACGGGTACTATTATGCCGGTTAAGGAAGTAGGAAAAATTGCGCGGGAACACGAGGTGCTTTTTTTGCTGGATGCCGCTCAGACCGCTGGAATACTTCCGGTGGATGTAATAGAGCAGAACATTGACCTGCTGGCCTTTACCGGGCACAAGGCCTTGATGGGGCCGCAAGGTACCGGGGGGCTTTATGTGCGCCCCGGTCTGTATGTGCGAACTTTGAAAGAAGGGGGAACCGGTGCGCTTTCGGAACATCTGGAGCACCCCGACTTCATGCCCGATCATTTGGAAAGCGGTACCCCCAATACTCCTGGCATCGCCGGCTTGCTGGCCGGGGTGCGGTTCGTTATGGAAACCGGCCTGGAAGCGATTCGTCAACGGGAATTACAGACCACCCGCCTGCTCATGGACGGGTTGGCTGATGTTTCGGGCATCACCCTCTATGGACCCGCCGATATCCATTTGCGGACCGCGGTCATTCCATTTAATATTGCGGGCATTGATTGTGGCGAACTGAGCCTCCATCTGGACCATGAATTTGGTATCATCACCCGAGCGGGATTACATTGTGCGCCACTGGCCCACCGGACCATCGGCACCCTTGAGGCAGGCGCCTGCCGGATAAGTCCGGGCTTTTTCACCACGGAGAGGGAGGTGGAGGCAGTCATCCGGGCGGTCGCGCAGATTGCCCGCCAGGCTTTGGCTGGTTAAATCCAGGCTATGTAAAAAAAGCCCCGGAAGAATGTCTTCCGGGGCTTGGCCGTAGTGATCTGTCATCAGGGGATATACTTCATGCGGCGGGCTTCATATTCCAGCCAGGGACGGAAGTCCGGGTGGGCAATGGAAACCAGTTCCTTGACCCGGGTACGTAGATTCTGACCTTTTAGATTGGCTATTCCGTATTCAGTGACCACGTATTGAACATCGGTACGGGAAACGGTGGTGAAAATACCATCGGTGAGGGTGGGGACTATTTTGGATTTGACCTCCCCTTTTTTATTGGTGTAGGTAGAATAGAGGCACAGGAAAGACTTGCCCCCATTGGAACGCCAGGAGCCCTGGACAAAGTCCAACTGGCCGCCGGTACCGGTATACTGCATGGTGCCGATGGATTCTGAAGCACACTGCCCGGTAAGGTCCACCTCCATAGTCGCGTTAACAGAGATCATCTTATCGTTTTTCCCGATGACATAGGGGTCGTTGACAAAGCGGGTGGAATGCATTTCCACCAGGGGATTTTCATCAATAAAATCATAGAGTTTGCGGGTGCCCAGGGCAAAGGAGCCAATCCACTTATAGGGCATAAAGTTTTTCTTGTTGCAACTGATGACGCCCTGGTTATAAAGGTCGACCATACTATCAGTCAGCATTTCCGAATGAATGCCCAAATCCTTCCTGTCTGTGAGGAAGTTGGCGATGGCGTTGGGCATGCCGCCGATGCCGATCTGAATACAGGACCCATCTTCGATCATGTCAGCTATGAAACGGCCGATTTTTTCATCCCGGTCGGTAATAGGAATGTCCGGGAGTTCAAAGAGCGGGATATGATTTTCAATCACTGCTGTGACTTCACTGATATGCAATTGGTTATTGCCGTAGGTACGGGGCATATGTTCATTGACTTCCACTATAATACTACGGGGATTACTCACTTTTGCCGACTCCCAGCCCCAGTCGACGTTGCATCCGGTACTAAAAAAGCCGTGTTTATCCATGGGTGAAACCACCATGGCAGTTGCATGGCATATGCGGCAGCGACTGATCATATCTACGGTTTCCCCTAGGCGACAGGGAGTATAGGTAAACAAACCTTCTCCCACCCCACCGCGGGTAGCAGGGGCAACAAAACCGGAATCTATGGTTACTTTTCCTACCAGATCCGGGTGGTAGAGATCAAACCAGCGTACATCCACCCCGGCCACGTAGGTGATATCATGCAGGTTCTCATTGCGAATTCTATTGGCGACGGCATTCAGCAGCCCCAACGGCTGGCCGTTGGAAAGCGGCGCTGCTACATTATCACCTGATTGAATTAATTTGGCTGCCTCTTCGGGGCTAACCAGCTTTTGTTTATACATCTCTTGCCAGCGGTTCAAACCATCATCCCCCTTCATTAATTGACGATTATCGGCCCTTAAAATCTGCTTTTCGGCCTTCCAGGAAAGCAGTCATACCTTCTTTCTGGTCATGGGTGGAAAACAGGTAGGCGAATTTCTCCTTTTCCATCATCAAACCGGTAAAGATATCTACATCGTAGCTAAGATGAATTAGTTCCTTGGCGGTGCGAATGGCCACCGGTGGTTTGCGGGCCAGCCGTTTGGCCAGCTTGTGGGTTTCCTCTTTAAGATCTTGCAGCGGCACCAGGTAGTTTATCAGACCCAGTTGCAGGGCCTGCTGGCCGTTAAAAATCTCGCCCAGGAAAATTAGTTCCTTGGCTTTACCCTCTCCTACCATGCGGGTTAAACGCTGGGTACCACTTCCGCCGGGAATTATGCCCAGGTTGATTTCCGGCAGGCCAAAAAAAGAATTGTCGGCGGCGATGCGAAGGTCGCAAGCCAGGGCCAGTTCACAGCCTCCTCCCAGGGCATAACCGGCAATGGAGGCAATGGTGGGTTTGCCCAGTGCCATGAGCTTGTTCATTCCCAGTTGTACTTTGGAGATATACTGGTGGGCATCCGGTGGGCTGTAGGTGACGAAATTTTTGATGTCGGCACCGGCGGCAAAGGCACTGTCATTGCCCGTTACCATCAGCACCTTAACCTCATCGTCTCGGGACACATCTTCCACAATATTGGCCAGGTCGCTGAGAACATCCTCGTTAATGGCATTAAGCACCTCCGGCCGGTTGAGCACAACGGTGGCAATGCCTTCTTCCTTGGAATAGAGAACCGTTTTAAATGCTGCCATATTACCCCCCCTGAACAAGAAAATCCTTCTCCAGATGCGTTGAATAATTGGAAATATTGCAACATTGGAAATATTCCGACAAATTGAGGCAAAAATATAGGCGAATAAGTTGCTTTGTGGAAAGTTCCATTAGCGAAACGAATGGTAAATGGTGAGAAGTTGCTAACAGTATAGCAGGGCCAGCCAGAAACTGTCAACCATTGTTACAGGGGGACGTTCAACGTCCCACTGTAACATTAAAATGGAAACCAGTAGCGCCACCAGCTGAAGGGGTTCATGCAGGAGGCGGCTCGCTGCAGGTCGTGCACCTGGCGCTCCAAGGCTTTCATTTCACTTTCCAGCCGGGCCAGGCGTTCCCTTATCTCATCGCTGTCCGGGGCCGAAGCTGCTTTTTTACTCCGGTTCGGGGAGGTTCGAGTACCTGATTTGGTGGTGCCAGATTGCCTGGTCACAGCAGGAGTACTAGGGGTAACGGACTCTGGCAGTGAAGTCTTCTCAGTAGTAAAGGGGTCGGTGCCCAGGCGTTTTTTTGCTGCCATAAGCTTTAACTCCTTTCAATTATCTCCCGGCACAGCGCCAGGTAATCCTCTGCTCCGTGACTGTCAGGCCGATAGGAGAAAATGTCCAGGCCAAAACCGGGTGCCTCCGCCAGGGCGATGTTTTCGCGGATGGTGGTTTTAAATAGCCTGGTGCCAAAGTGTTCCTGCAGGTTTTCCACCACTTCCCGGTTTAACACCCGGCGGTTGTCGTAGCGGGTAGCAATAATTCCTCCCACCTCCAGGTGGGAATTCCATCTTGCCTTGACCAGTTCGATGGTTTGTAGGAGGTTGCTCATTCCATGCAGGGCCAGAAATTCGGCCTGGACCGGAATGAGAAGCTGGTCGGACCATACCAGGGCGTTCAAGGTTAAATAGCCCAGGCTGGGTGGGCAATCCAGAAAGATGAAATCGAAATCTGCTAAATCGGATAGTACACTTTTTAGCAAGGTGGGTTCACGAGCAGAAACAGTTGGACCAGCTTCAATGTTCGCCAGCCCCGGGTGGGCGGGAATCAACTGTAGCCCATTTTTTTCCTGCATAGCTTCTGCGGCTGGCAGGAACCCTTTTAGTACCTGAAATAGGTTCTTGTCCTCGGGTGGGGTCAATCCCAGAGATACAGTAAGGCTGGCCTGCGGGTCAAGGTCTACCAGCAGAACCCGGTAGCCCAGGCGGGCCATCCCACCGCCTATGTTTACCGTGGAGGTGGTTTTCCCCGTCCCCCCTTTGTGGTTGGTCAGGGCTAGAATAGCCATAGTTCTTCCCTCCCCTGGAAAAGATTTCGCTATCAGGCCATCTTTTCCCTTTGTTTTTAAACCAAAAGGAATTTTGACTTGCAATAGAGAGTGGATTATCATGATGAAAATTACCTAAAAGGAGGCGTTAACATGCGGGAGCCTATCGGCAAGCTGGGGGAAAAGAGTGAATTGGCCGCACTGGTCAACTACCAGCCGGGCTCGGTGGTTAGCAGAATAGTTTTACAAAATTCTGCCGGGAATATTACGTTGTTTGCGTTTGATGCCGATCAGGGGTTAAGTGAGCATACTGCTCCATTCAATGCCATGGTTTATGTTCTGGAGGGCAGGGTTAATGTCAGGATCTCCGGCAATAACCATGAGCTGGTTCAGGGAGAGATGATTATTATGCCGGCAGGCGAGCCGCATGCTTTACAGGCCTTGGAGCCATTCAAGATGCTGCTGGTTATGATCAAGGCATAGAATAACCAGCCTTGACGAGTAAAAAAACGCTCTCGTCTTTCGACAAAAATTTGCCTGTATCGCGAAAAAATCTTATAATGTGATTAGAGGTGGCGGAGAAGTTTTTTTTCCAGGTCCACGAAATAGATTGTTTTTGAGTCTGTAAACATCGGTTTATGTCCCAGTGTATATTCAAGAACTCTATCGGGTTTGTCTCGGAGAAAGTAGATTGGTAAATGATAGCAAGTCATTCTTCTCCGCCACCTGAGTAGAATAGAAAAGACCCCGCCAAGCGAAAGCTTGGCGGTTTTGTTTTTCTGCCGGCGATTTTTAAGCATAGTTGGGACTGTGGTATAGTTTAGAAGAGCGTAGCGTAGTGGAAGGCATTTGCTGCAGGAGGTGAGCGGTTTGGGAATGGAAAGAGGAGAACTGGCCGGAAAGATATGCCTGGTAACCGGTTCCAGCCGAGGAATCGGTGCTGCTATTGCCCGGGCCGCTGCCGATCAGGGGGCCGGGGTGGTTATTCATTATCGACACTCCGCCCGGGAAGCTTCTGCCCTTTTAAGTGAGCTGGAGACAAAGGGGACCAGGGCTCTGGCAGTCCAGGCGGATGTGGGGGACGAACGGGCTGTGGATGCCATGTTCAGTCTGGTGGAACAGAAAATGGGAACGGTTGATCTGCTGGTTAACAATGCTGGGATATCACTTCGAAAACTCATCACCGATACCAGTATCGAGGATTGGTACCGGGTTATGGATACTAATTTGAAGGGGGTTTTCCTTTGCTCGCGCCGGGCCGTTTCCCCTATGATCCGCCAGCGTTATGGAAGGATTGTAAATATTGCTTCTATCTGGGGATTACATGCCGGGGCCATGGAAAGTGTTTATGCCGCTTCCAAGGGAGGAGTGGTGGCTCTTAGCAAGTCTCTGGCCACGGAACTGGGACCTTCGGGAATTACAGTTAATGCCATCTGCCCGGGGCCGGTGGAAACGGCTCTGCTCAAGGCCGAACTTGATACCGGGGAACTGGAGGCCCTGGCGGCCGATCTGCCGCTGGGGCGGCTGGCCAGCCCTGGGGACGTAGCTGAATTGTGTGCGTTTTTGCTTTCGGAGCGCGCCGCCTATATAAATGGCCAGGTCATAACCCTGGACGGCGGCTGGAAAGCTTAAAGCATATTGCCGGGGAGGAATACCTATTATGGATTTACCAATGCGTAATGAGCCCTGCTGGTGCGGCAGCGGCAATAAATACAAGAAGTGCCATCTGGAACTGGATAGCCAGCTAGAGGACCTGCGCAGTCAGGGCATTCCGGTTCCCTTGCGGAAACTGCTGAAAACTGAGGAGCAGATTAACGGTATCCGCAAGGCCTGTCAGCTCAGCAAAGAAATACTGGATGAGGTGGGAAAGTGCATCCGTCCGGGACTCAGTACCGCCGAGATCGATCGGCTGGTTTATCAACTAACCCGAGATAGCGGCGCCCAGCCAGCCACCTTGAACTACAAGGGCTTCCCGGCCAGTTGCTGCACCTCGATTAATGAGGTTGTCTGCCATGGTATCCCCGGTAAGCAGGTCCTCATGGAAGGGGATATCATTAATGTTGATGTCACGACCATTCTGAACGGCTATTACGGGGATACCAGCCGGATGTTTTTCGCGGGCGCCCCTTCGGAGGAAGCCCGACAACTGGTGAAGGTAGCCCGGGAGTGCATGGAACTGGGCATTCAGCAGGTAAAACCCTTTAACCGTACTGGTGATATCGGCGCAGCTATAGAAGCTCATGCTGCCGGGTTTGGTTATTCGGTGGTCAGGGATTACGGCGGCCACGGGGTAGGGCTGGAATTTCATGAAGGGCTGTTTATACCCCATTACGGCGAAAAGGGAAGTGGAGTGGTGTTGGTGCCCAACCTGGTCTTTACAGTGGAACCCATGATTAATGTCGGCGATTTCCGGTGTAAATTGCTGGAGGACGGGTGGACAGCAGTAACTGCTGACGGCTCGTTAACGGCCCAATGGGAACATACGGTTGTAGTGACCAAAACGGGTGTGGAAATCCTTACCGCTTGAGAAACGGCAGAATTAGTTACAGGGCCCCTGCTGATACCAAGGGCCCTGGTTGTAGGGGAGGAAATCTATATCAATCGGAAACTTGAAGGTTGCCATTAGAATATGCAAAGGGCATGCCAGGATGTGAAAAAATGAACAAGCCCCTGGCAGGGGGATTTTCTGTCTAAACGGGGGGGGGCAGGTGGGCGCAACATTTTGTAACATCTGTATCAGTATGGAACAGGGAGGGTGCAATGGGGCTGCTAGCCCGATTCGGCTTTGCTCGGTATACTCACTTGCCAGTACTCAGTTGCGTACTGGCACTTTTCTTGCATTCAATTTATAAGAATGCTTGTGTTGCCGGCAGTACATGTAGCAAGAAAGGATGTTGCCTGTGTTGGAAACTGTATTTAGCCCGATTAAAATCGGTAACATGGAGGTCAAGAACCGCCTGGTGGTTCCGGCCATGGTTATGCAAATGTGCAACCTGGACAGCACTGCCTCGGAGCGCTACATCGCTTTTCATGAGGCCAAGGCGCGCGGCGGATGGGGCCTTATCATTACCGAAAACTACGCTGTTGACCCCCTGGGGAAGAGTTTTCCTTTCATCCCTGGCCTCTGGGATGACAGCCAGATTGAGAGCCATAGTCGCCTCACCGAACGCGTCCACAAACATGGTGCTAAAATAGTGGCGCAGATATTTCATGCCGGCAGACAGACCAGTTCCCAGTTAATCGGGACTGCTCCCATGGCTCCTTCTCCGGTCCCCTGTGCCTATGTCCAGGAACTACCCCATGAGTTAACCCGGGAAGAAATTCACGATATCGTAGAGAAATTCGGTGACTGCGCCGTGCGGGCCAAGAAGGCTGGTTTTGACGGTGTAGAAGTTCATGGGGCACACGGCTATCTGATTGCCGAGTTCCTGTCTCCCTACTCCAACAAACGTACCGATGAATACGGTGGGGATGTCTTTGGCCGGACCCGTTTTGCCCGCGAGATCATCCAAAATATTAAAGCCAAAGCTGGGGATGACTTCCCGATGTTGTTCCGGATTTCCGCCGATGAATTTGTGCCTGGCGGTCGTACAGTAGCTGATACCGCTTGTATTGCCATGCTGCTGGAGGAGGCCGGAGTACATGCTCTGCATGTAAGCGTTTCTGTATACGGCAGCCTCTTTACCATGGCTCCCCCGCCAGCTGTACCTCATGCTTGGATTACAGGTATGGCGGAAGAGATTAAAAAGGTGGTTTCCATTCCGGTTATTACGGTTAACCGCATTACTGATCCCCTCCTGGCCGAGAGCACTCTGGTCGCAGGCAAGGCTGATCTGGTAGCTATTGGCAGAGGTTCAATAGCTGATCCCGACCTGCCGCGCAAGGCACAGGCGGGACAATTTGACGATATCATCTACTGCATTGGCTGCCGTCAGGGCTGCCAGGGCAGAATCGTACAAAATACCTTTGGTACCTGTATGCTTAACCCCATGACCGGACGTGAGTGTGAGTGGAAAGTAGAAGCCGCCGATAAACCGGGTAAAGTCCTGGTGGCAGGTGGCGGACCGGGTGGTGCCGAAGCTGCCATAGTAGCTGCCCGTCGCGGTCACAAGGTGAAACTCTATGAAAAGAGTGACCGACTGGGAGGCCAATTCTGGATAGCATCTATTCCGCCCGCCAAGGGTGATATTGCCGGTTTCATCGCCTGGCAGCGCCGGCAGTTGGAAAAGCTGGGTGTAGAGGTGCATCTGAATACGGCGTTAACTCCCGCTCTGGTGGAGCAGGAAAAGCCTGATGCAGTGATTGTGGCTACGGGAAGCAAGCCGGTAATGCCTGGTATCAAGGGAACTGACCGGTCTAATGTCGCCTGCGCCATAGATGTTCTGGCAGGTAAGGTTTTCGTCGGTCCCCGGGTGGTTGTGATTGGTGGCGGACAGGTAGGTGCAGAGACGGCTCACCATCTGTGCAACCATGGCAAAGTGGTAACCATCCTGGAGGCTATGGGTGGAATTGCTGTAGATGAAGAACCGGCGGTGCGCTTCCACATGATGGAGGATCTGGCCAAGAAGCAGGTACAGATGTTTGTCAACGCCCCCGTAGTAGAGATAAACGATGAAGGTGTGGTGGCCGAGGTTAACGGCCAGCGCCAGGTTTTTGCCACCGATAGTGTGGTTATTGCCTGTGGTATGGAATCAGTAAATGACCTGGCTGCTTCCCTGGAAGGAAAGGTCAGCCGGGTAATTACCATCGGAGATGCGGTTAAAGTCCGCAAAGCCATGGAAGCCATCGAAGAAGGATACAAGGCGGGCATGGAAGTATAGTTCGATTTATTAAAAGCTGATTCATGGGGCCCGGGCCGGCAGGCCCGGGCCGCCTTTTTTCTGTAGTATGGTTCCTTCCACCGGCTGGACATCCTGCTGCAGCCGTACTATATATATTCTGCGCAGCTGGGATGTTGGTTTGGGAAGGGTTATACGACAGTCAAAAAAATCTGCCTGACCGTGCGCCAGCCGAGGAGAGAGTCGGAAATACGTTTCTTCGGTAATGACAGCGATATGTTTTTTCCCCCCATGGTCGGGTTTCAGACCAGCCGGGCACAGGTTTATCTCCCAGTTCTTCGCTTCTACTAGTCGGTAGGGAATTGCTCCCAGATCCAACAGGTAAGGAAGTGAGCCGTTCTCCAGCGGCAAATCTTTTTCCACGAATATCTCTGTTTGCCCATCAGCACCCAATTCTTTGACCGCCTGGGCCAGGCTCAGGGCTAATCGGTTGGAGGCATTGCTATCTTCCAGACTCCGGCAATAGGAATAGAAAGGCATCAGCTGCACCAGGAGCAGCAGTACCAGGCCGCTTCCGGCCAGAGGTACCAGGCGTCGGCTCAACCCCTGCCGGTAATGATACAATGCCCGGATACCTTCCTGCAGGGCCAGGCTGACCAGCAGAATAGCGCAGATAACCACAGGCATGATATAACGGGTAGCCACAAAAAAGGTGTACCGTTCATTAACCAGTGGCATGATAAGCATGGTTCCCATGATCATCCACAGGGGCAGGGCG
>CAZLYH010000069.1:0-10561 GCA_964563775.1 uncultured Syntrophomonadaceae bacterium
TGGCCGCTGCTGAACAGGAGGAATCTCCGGTAATCATGCAGGCCAGCCAGGGAGCGATAAGCTATGCCGGTCTGGATTTCATCACCGGAATGGTGAGACTGGCGGCGGAAAGCAGCCAGGTACCGGTTGCCCTCCATCTGGATCATGGTACTGATTTTGACCAGGTGGTTCGTTGTATCCGCAGCGGCTTTTCTTCGGTTATGTATGATGGCTCTAAACTACCCCTGGAGGAAAATATCGCCATAACCCGCAAGGTATTGGATATGGCCCGCCCCATCGGCGTATCTGTAGAAGCCGAATTGGGCAAAATAGGGGGAACCGAGGATAATGTCCATGTAAGTGAAAAAGAGGCCATGTACACCGACCCCGAAGAGGCCCGCTATTTTGTGGAACAGACCGGTGTGGAGAGTCTGGCCATAGCCATTGGAACTGCCCATGGACAGTACCAAGGGGATCCAGTATTGGATTTTGAGCGGTTGGCCACTATAAAATCACTGGTTAAAGTACCCATTGTTTTGCATGGTTCATCAGGTGTGTCGGATGAATCGATTCGCCGGGCGATTGCACTGGGAGTTCGCAAGATCAATATTGACACCAACATCCGGGAAGCCTTTGTGGGAGAGATGAGAAGGGTTATGGCCGAGAAGCCCAAAGAGATTGACCCTCGCAAAATTTTAGGACCGGCCCGGGAAGCGGCTACAGCCATAATCAGGGAAAAAATACGCCTGTTTGGCAGCAGCGGAAAGGCCTAAAGGCCTGTAAATCAGGAGGAGATAGTTTTTGCGCATTTTTTTGGATTCTGCTAATATAGAAGAAGTAAAAGAAATCAACAGCATGGGATTTCTGGCCGGTGTGACTACCAACCCCTCCCTGGTAGCCAGGGAAAATAGGGACTATCATCAGGTTATTAGGGAAATCTGTGCTGTGGTTGACGGCCCCATTAGTGCCGAGGTTATTTCCCTGGACGCTGCTTCTATGGTACGAGAGGGGGAAGAGCTGTCCGCCCTTCACCCCAATGTGGTTATAAAGGTGCCGATAACCGAGGAAGGCTTGCGGGCCATGCACATGCTGGCCGCGAAAGGGATACCCACCAACGCCACCCTGGTCTTTTCAGCCAACCAGGCCTTGCTGGCGGCACGAGCTGGAGCTAGCTATGTAAGTCCCTTCATAGGCCGAGTGGATGATACCGGCAATGATGGGATGACCCTCCTGGAGGATATTGTTACTATCTTTGACCAGTACATGTTTGAGACCGAGATTATCGCTGCCAGTATCAGGCACCCTATGCACGTCGTTCAGGCAGCCCGCCTGGGCTCGCACATTGCTACTGTCCCCTATCAGGTTATAAAACAGATGGTAAAACATCCCCTCACGGATGCGGGCATCGAGAAGTTTTTACAGGATTGGAAGAAAGCTTTCTAGGAGGAGAATAGGAGGGTTTGCTGCCATGGAACGCGAACTGGCTCTTGAGTTTGCAAGGGTAACAGAAGCGGCTGCCTTGGCTGCCGCGCGCTGGGTCGGAAAGGGTGACAAGGAGGCTGCCGACCAGGCAGCGGTCACGGCCATGAGGGTTATGTTTGACACCGTTTCCGTAGATGGCATTGTAGTTATTGGCGAAGGGGAGATGGATGAGGCTCCCATGCTCTATATCGGTGAACGGGTAGGCAGCGGGCATCCCCCCCAGGTGGACATCGCTGTTGATCCCCTGGAAGGGACCAATATTGTCGCCAAGGGGCTAAACGGAGCAATTTCGGTTCTGGCCGCAGCACCACGGGGTTGTCTCTTGCACGCACCGGATATGTACATGGATAAGATTGCGGCTGGGCCGGAATCGAAAGGACGAGTCCATCTGGAGGCCACCGTTAAGGAGAATATTCGCGAGGTAGCCCGGGCTTTGGATAAGCTGGTGAGTGAGGTTACTGTGGTTATACTGGATCGACCCCGGCACCAGGGAATTATTGAAGAGGTCCGCAGGGCTGGGGCGCGCATCAAATTGATTACCGATGGCGATGTTTCCCCGGGAGTGGCCGCAGCTTATGATGATTCTGGTGTTGATTTGCTTATGGGGATCGGGGGGGCTCCGGAAGGTGTTATTACGGCAGCGGCTCTGAAATGCCTGGGGGGAGAGTTTCAGGGACGTCTGTATCCGGAAGGCGAGGAGGCCGAAGAAGAAACCCGTCGTTGCCATGAAATGGGCATTAGGGATGTAAACAAGGTATTTTCCATTGATGAATTGGCCAAATCGGATGATGTTATTTTTGTGGCCACTGGCATTACTGATTCCTTTTTACTAAGAGGATTGTGCTATTCAAAGCGACGTGCTATAACTCAGACCCTGGTAATGAGAAGTACCTCGGGGACCATTCGTCATATTGAAGCTTCTCACCACCTGGACAAAAAGCCCCTGTTTAAAGACCGTCGTATTCAGATGATTATGACTTAGTGTAAATGCCCCTGCCATGATTAAAGCATTCCTTTTACTGGGTATAATGATTATAGTATAAGGATTTTTCCATAAACGGCGAGATTAATCGCCCGTAGAGAGCCTGCCCAGGCCCCCTGCCGCGTATTATTTTTCCCTGTAAAAAGTTTAGGACGATTTTGGCCGGAAAGATAAAGAAAAATGCCTGTATGAACGGCAAGACCACGGGGAGACCCGTAGTACCGTTTGTGGTTTGGATCTTCAATCTAGAAAGGAGGCAGAATTTGAACATCTCGGAACTCGATAACAAAACCATGCTGGAACTGTACCAGATTGCGCGGGATCAGAATTTGACCGGGTATTCAAAACTGCGCAAGAAGGAACTCGTCTTTGAGATTACCAAGGCTTTAACCCAATCAGACGAACTGCTGGAAGCACAGGGGGTCCTGGAGATTATGCAGGACGGATACGGATTTCTGCGCCCCTTTGCTTATCTGCCCAGTCAGGAGGACATTTACGTTTCTCCTTCACAAATCCGCAAGTTTGAGTTGCGTACCGGAGACCGGGTGGGCGGACAGGTAAGGTCGCCCAAGGATAATGAACGGTTCTTCGCCCTGTTGAAGGTTCAGTCCGTTAATGGGTTTCCTCCCGAAGAATCAGTCAGACGGATTCATTTTGATGCCCTGACACCGCTTTATCCCCGGGAGAGGATTACGCTGGAAACAACCTCCCAGGAGCTTTCCACGCGCATTATCGACCTCATTTCACCTATTGGCAAAGGGCAAAGGGGGGTTATAGTAGCTCCACCTAAAGCGGGTAAAACCATTCTCCTGCAAAAGATCGCCCAGGGTATTACCGCCAACTATCCTGATATTGAACTTATTATTCTGCTGGTCGATGAAAGGCCGGAAGAAGTTACGGATATGCAGCGCTCCACCAAGGCAGAAGTGGTGGCCTCCACTTTTGATGAGCCACCGGAGAATCATGTCAAGGTGACGGATATGGTTTTGGAACGGGCTAAACGCCTGGTGGAACATAAAAAAGATGTGGTCATACTGATGGACAGTCTCACTCGTCTGGCCCGGGCCCATAACCTGGTGGTCCCTCCCAGCGGAAGAACCCTGTCAGGGGGAATAGACCCGGCTTCTTTGGATAAGCCCAAGCGCTTTTTTGGCGCAGCCCGTAACATTGAAGAGGGGGGCAGCCTGACCATAATCGCTACGGCGTTGGTGGAAACCGGCTCGCGGATGGACGAGGTTATATTTGAGGAATTCAAAGGGCGAGGAAACATGGAACTGGTTCTGGACCGTAAGCTGGCCGAACGTCGTTTGTTTCCCGCTATTGATTTGAAACGATCCGGAACCCGTAAAGAAGAACTGCTGCTTACGCCAGAAGAATTGGAGCTTAACTGGAACCTGCGTAACATGTTCAGTGAATACAACCAGGTGGAAACCATGCAGATGATGACGGATACCATGAAGAAAACCTTGTCAAACAAGGATCTGCTGAGGGCTGCTCCGGTGGTCTTTGGCCGTAGGGATTATGCTAAAAATGGCTATTAATCGGTAATCTGACGAATAAAATACCAAAAAACTGGAGAAAAATAAAGGGCAGAGGGCCCTTTATTTTTTTGGGGGGCCTCAAAAAGTGAGGTGGATAAAGTGAACAGAAGGTGGATAGGCTCACTGGTGCTGTCCGCTATTTTGGTGTTGAACTGTGCATGTGGTGTCCAGGCAGCCCTGATCAGGGGTTCCTTTATACCCTGCCGGCAAAGCCAGACTGCAGCTACGGCCAGTTCCACCAGTCTCTACTGTATCCAGAAGGGCGACACTTTGTGGGACATATCCCGTCATTTCCAGGTTGAGCTGCAGGCGATCGCGGCACTTAACAACCTTGATTCCCGAGGTGTCCTTCAGCCCGGACAGGTGCTGCGCATCCCCAATGGCGTTTTGCGAATGCACACCATTTGCGCAGGGGAGACCCTGTGGGACATCGCTATCCGTTACGGAACCAGCGTACAGGAACTACAGGCGATCAATTCCGGGAAGGATCCCCGTAATCTTCGCATCGGTGATACTCTGAACCTGCCGGAATCCAGGCGGCGTATAGCAACCATACCGGTGGTTCAGCCATCACGAGGCCTTATTCCCGGCCGGCTGATCTGGCCCCTGGTAGGGACCATTACCTCTAAATTCGGCTGGAGAAGTTCAGGTTTTCATCATGGCGTGGATATTGCCGGCAAGATTGGCGACCCCATCCGGGCTGCTGCCAGTGGAGAAGTAACCTTTACGGGTTACCGGCCGGTATATGGCCGTATGGTGATGGTGAGCCAGGATGATGGAGGTGAAACCCTTTACGCCCATGTTTCAGAGGTGCATGTTTCTGTCGGGGAGAGAGTATCCAGTGGCCAGGTCATTGCCCGAGTAGGAAACACCGGTCGCAGTACAGGACCCCACCTGCATCTGGAAGTGAAGTACGGGGGAAAAAACTATGATCCATTGAAGTTGCTTAGTTTCTAAAAACGATGCTTGATTCCAGGGGACGGTTTTTGTGTCCGGCAGCGCCAATAGACATGGAAACCGTCCCCCTTGTGTTTGCTCCACGGTGTTTCAGAAAGCCGCCCACCGTTACCACATACTCAGGTATAATAAATATGAACCCAATAACCCCGAGGAATAAAGGGGCGGTTCTCTTGGCCTCCCGAAAGACGTTACCGCTGAGCGCAAGACTTATTTCGGCAACCAGCGCAGCAAAGATAACAGCACAGTGGGAATGAGGTAGTGAAGATGTTTTTAACCCTGTACACCAACGAAAGCGGCGAAGTTTTGGAGCATCCGCAGATGACTATGCTGGGACGCAGTGGATCGGAGTGGGTGATTCCTGAGCAAAAGGAAATGATGCCTTTGCCGCGGGGCGCTTCGTTGGTTAAAATTGCCCACCATATTCCGGTGGGGTTGGATAGCGAAGACAAGCTGGGGTACTTTGAACTGGACCCTGCGGATGAACCTCGCAAGGCCAATGCGGTTGCCGCTCTTTTGCCGCAGGGGTTTACTCGTACTCTTTTGCCGGCTTGCGTTAGCACGACTTCACAAGCCGGGCTTCCTTTACTGGGTTACGCGGCGGTGGGTTTAAAGGATGATCAGGTCTGGGTGGCGGCAACGCAGACTGATGAACACCGCAAATGGCACCCCCGTTACTACAATACGGATGGCTTGCTGTCCAGGATCAGAAGGATGCTGAGTAAATACCCGGAAAACCGTATTTACAGGCAATTGGTCCAGTGTTCCCTAAAATACAGTTGCTTCACAGCTCAGAATATCTTCTATCAGCGCTGGGAAGGGGGCATACCTACCATGCGTGCCTGTAATGCTGCCTGTATAGGATGCATATCCGAAAACCATGGAGAAATAGCTTCCCCCCAGGAGCGTATCGAATTCACCCCTTCCAGTCAGGAAATCTCCCAGGTCGCCAGCGAACACCTGGAGAAAGCTCGGGAGGGAATCATCAGCTTTGGACAGGGCTGTGAAGGGGAACCATCCCTCAATGCGGTTACCCTGGCCGATGCCATCCGTACTGTCCGGCAGCAGACTGATCGGGGAACTGTTAATATAAACACCAATGCCGGTTACTTTGAAGGGATTCGCACCATGTGTGATGCCGGGTTGGATGCCATGAGGGTGACCCTTTTTTCCGGTAATGAGGAACACTATAATATTTACCACCGTCCCCGGCAATATCGCCTGGCTGATGTTGAGAATTCCATTCGCTATGCTCGGGACCGAGGAGTGAAAGTATCCATCAACCTGCTTACCTTTCCCGGTTTTACCGACCGGAATGATGAAGTGGAGTCTCTTTTGTCTTTTCTTGAACGTAATCCGGTAGATATGATTCAACTACGCAACCTCAATATTGACCCGGACCTTTTGCTGGAACATTTCGACACCCGCAGTGAGGTAATCGGGATTCCCGGTCTGATAAATCTCTTGAGAGAAGAATTGCCCGAGGTGAAACTGGGTTCATATACCCACCCCCACCAGTAATAGGTGGGTGAAGGAGGAAGAGGAGTATTTTGGAGAGAAAAGGCCCTTTTAATATAGCGCAATTAAAGGCCTTGTCCCCGGGGGCGCAGATCTGGGGAAAATACCTGGTACTGGAGAAAAACAGCCGGCGCACCAAGGATGGCCGGGAGGTTATTAACCTAAAAGTGGGCGATAACTCCGGGGAAATTGACACCGTAGTCTGGGACAACTGCACAGTGTCGGGGGCTCTGGAAAGTGGAGCAGTTATAGGGCTGCTGGGTGATTTGGGCATGTACAACAATCGGCTCCAGGTGACAGCCAAACGGGTAAAAATCCTGGAGGAAGACCCTTTGCCCTACATGCGGCAACCGGAGGTAAATCTGAAAGAACTGCAAGAGGAGTTTCGCCAATTGCTGGCCAGTATTACTGACCAACATATGAGTATACTTCTAGGCCGCATCTTTACTCCTGCCATAGAGGAGGCTTTTGTTCGTGCTCCCGCCGCCAAGCGTATCCATCACAACTATAGCGGGGGACTATTGGAACATACGCTGTCCGTGGCCAGGCTCTGCCAACGGATCGCCGAAAACTATCCGCAACTTAATCGGGACCTTATGATTACCGGAGCTCTTTTGCACGACATTGGCAAACTTGATGAGTACGAGATGAAAATAGTACCCCGCTATACCACTGAAGGCAGACTGCTGGGGCACATTATTCTGGGAGAGGAGTTGCTGGCCAGGGAGATACGTACCTTGCGCGAGCAGGGGTACTCATTTCCAGTGCAATTGGAATTGATGTTAAGGCACCTGATCCTTAGTCATCATGGCAGTTTGGAGTTCGGTTCGCCGGTGATACCGCTTTTTCCCGAGGCATTTGTGCTTTATATGATGGATAACCTGGATGCCAAGATTTACGTTTTCAAGAACAAGATGGAGGAAAGCGGCAACGAGGATGAGGACTTCACCGCCTATGATAATTTCTTCGGTCAGTATTTCTATACCGGGCGCTACGAGTTTAACCAGCCGGAGAAAGAGCAGGAATAGTCAGTGGCCAGGCCGATTTGGAAAGCGCCCCGTCGGGGAGAACCGGTTATTCTGATCCTGGCATTGGCCCTGCTGCTGCTACTGGGTTTGTACTGGCACAGGGACCAGGTAGCTGGTCATTTTGGTGTACCCGAATGGCTGCAACCGGGACCGTCCTGCCAGGTTCCGCTCAGGATAAGCACTGCCGATCAGAATGATAACGGGCGCCCTGATGCCCTGGATTATGTGAATGGGGCCAGGGCTGAGGTGAAAAGGGGAACCCGCTACGATGGCGGCTACTATTCGCAGGGTTACCCGCCACCGGGAGTAGGGGCGTGTACCGATGTGGTGTGGAGGGCCTTCAAGGAAGCTGGTTATGACCTTAAGAACCTGGTGGATGAGGATATTCGCTTACATCCGGACAGATACGGTTCAACCGGCCAGGATCCTGATCCTAATATAGATTTCCGCCGGGTGAAAAATCTGCAGGTATTCTTCCAGTATCACGGACAATCCCTTACTACCCGGTTAATTGCCGAAGATGTGGACAACCTGGTCCAATGGCAGCCGGGAGATATTGTGGTCTTTGCTCCCCCCAAGGAACATATCGGCATTATATCTGATCACCGTCTGCGCAATGGCATACCTCTGGTAATCCATAATGCCGGCCCCCGGGCCAGCGAAGCTGATGTCCTCTCCTACTGGCCCACCCCCATACTCTACCATTTCCGCTTTCCCTAAAAATACGGCTGAGGCAAGTTTGACGCAGACGAACGCAGACTTACGCTGACGCCCTTACCCCTTTCCTCCGCCTTACGACCCGCCCTTGCCGGAAGGCATCTTATCTGCATAAACCTATTAAGTTCAGCGTAAATCAGCGTCAAAAAAAGCCGTGCCATCCGCTTCATTAAATCCTCCGGCACCACTATTCAAGGTTTTCCAAATCGATAAAGGGAACTGCCCCGCCGCTCACCTTGGGAAGTTTTCCGTCCCATTTCTCAATGGCCACGCGCTGGTTTTCAATTTCCCGCAGGCGCAGTAGTTCTGCGGTCACCTGTTCCCGCTGGATTCTAAGCGCCTCGGCTTCTGCGCGGGCCTGGGTCACTTTCTGTTCCGCTTCGATTTTAATCCGTTCCAGATCACGCTGGGCTTTCAGGGCGCGCTGTTCGGCCGTCTGCTTTTCCTCGATGGCTTTGTTGAACTCCTTGCTGAATTCAAAATTAACTATATTGAAGCGATCTACGGCAATGTGATAATCAGACAGTTTGGCGGTCAACATTTCCGAGGTCTTGGTGGCGACCTCCGGGCGGCGCGTAATCAGTTCTTCCGCCGTATAGCGGGCGGTTACTGCTTTGATAGATTCCTGGATAGCAGGAGCGATCACCCGGCTTTCAAACTCCGGGCCCACCCGCTGGTACAATATGGCCGCGCTGGCCAGCTCCACATGGTAATTGACGGCTACTTTGGAAGTAACCGTTTGCAGGTCGCGGCTGGCGGCTGCTGCATCGTGTTCGGCTTTCTGCACCCGGCAGTCCATATTGACGACTTTCTGGTAAATGGGCACGCGGAAATGGATGCCTTCCCGCAGCGGGGTTTCCTTTACCGCTCCAAAATTCAACATGACTCCGGCATGACCAGCGGGTACAATGACGAGCGGGCGGAAGACGGTTAAAAGCAGCAAAACCAGAATCCCGCATAACACCCACTTAATGATACGAAATTCAGTACTGGTGGAGGGCTGCTTGGGGTCTATCTCCATGATTTCCTTTTCCGTTTCCAGGGTACCCTCACTCCTCTCCGGGCAGGTCTTGCGACCTGCGTACTTTTTTCTACTGCAAAAAATAATGTCCTGGTTCGGATGCAGTGGAATAATAATAATATTTCCACGCCTCACACATATTTCCTCTTTCAATTTACTGTGGCCAATATTCCCGAGGGGCCGGACAGTAATTCCCAAGCGGCTAGAAATCATATCTTTCTTGTCATTTCTGCATCAGGCTGGTATAATCTTTCTTGCGGTCTATCTAGGCCCATATGTGTGTGCCCATTGGTTGGCATGCTTTTCGAAGCGAGGTGAAAGACATGAAAGAAAAGATTCATCCCACCTATCAAGTTACCAAAGCCAGGTGCGCCTGTGGCAACGAATTTGAAGTCGGTTCAACCAGAGAGAATATAAAGGTAGAGGTGTGCTCCAAATGTCACCCCTTCTATACTGGAAATAAGGGCAGGGTTGTGGACACCACCGGAAGAGTGGACAAGTTCAAGAAGAAGTACGGCCTGAAATAGTAAGTAGCAGGGCCCGGGTCGCTGCTATTTTTATAAGAGGAAGGCGTGAGGTGTGAGGAGAAGTGTACCTGCTGATGGGACGCACTACCCCCTTGCTCCTCACTTTCTGATTATGGATAATGTTTTGCGGATGCGAAAAGGGTGGGGCTTATGAGTAAAAAGGTACAATACGGCGGGATGGCGGTTATCGAAGGTGTTATGATGCGTGGCCCCGAGGAGGTTTCCTTGGCGGTCAGAAAGCCTGACGGCAGCATCGAATTGCAACAGGAGCATGTTTCTACCCTCCCCCGGCGCTATTCCTTTTTGAAATGGCCCTTTATCCGGGGTACTTACGTACTTATAGACTCCATGAGTACGGGGATCCGCATGCTTAATCGGTCTGCCAACCTTTCCCTGGGGGAAGAGGAGGAAGAGCTGTCCCGAGGCGAAATTTTCTTGACCGGAATGATCGCCTTGGTTCTGGCAATTCTGCTGTTTGTGGCCCTGCCTACGGCAGCCGTGCATTTCGGGCGAGCCTATCTGGGGGGAGTGCTTACCCAGAACCTGGTGGAAGGCGTAATCCGCATCGCGGTTTTCCTGGGCTATGTGGTTCTCATTTCTCATATGGAGGAAATAGATCGGGTATTTATGTACCACGGGGCAGAACACAAATCCATCTTTACCTATGAGGCGGGTGAGGATCTTACTTTGGATAATGCGCGCCGGCATAGCACTCTGCACCCCCGCTGCGGTACCAGCTTCCTGCTTATCGTAATGGTAATATCCATTCTGGTATTTGCCCTGTTGGGTGAGGGCAGCCTTTTCTACAG
>CAZLYH010000070.1:0-10551 GCA_964563775.1 uncultured Syntrophomonadaceae bacterium
ACTTTTTGGTCGAAAATGGCATCGATATTTTCCGGGAGGCCCGCCGCCAGCTGTACATACTAAAGAATCGTTTAAAAAGCCGGGGCCGACCCGAAGACACCGCATCCGAATCTGCCCCGGAATAGGCTGCTGCCCGAGCGGTCCCAAGCCGCAGCAACGGTCAATGATAGTACTTTAGAAACTTGTAATAATGGCTCAGCTGTGAGCGATAGAGGAACTTGGCCCTTTTAAACCCGTTATCCCCCTTGAGGAATAACGGGTTAACTACTTTTCTGCTCTTTTGGAGGCGTTTCATCTTCTCCCGGGCTTCCTGGTCCTTAATCACCATAAAGGCTACGGGCAGGGGGATGGCGGTCCATAAAATCTCATTTTTAACTATGGTAAACGGGTGGGGCCGATTATAGATGTACTCCTCGGTTACGTACCGGGCCAGGTTGTATCCTGCTCCGGTGACATAGTAGCTGCCGCGGCCCTGTCTTAAGTTCATCTCCAGTATTTTCATCCTTCCATCCCGCGGGTCATATTTCAGATCAAAGCTGGCCAAGCCCACATAGCCGACGTTCTCCAAAAAGTTCTTTATTTTCCGGGAGAGTTCTTCCTGGTATTCGTTAATGATGACGGCGGCATTGCCCAGTCCGTGGGGGGTATGCTCTTCGAGCAGCACATGGCCCAGGGATAATAATTGGACTTTGCGGTCCTGACCGGAAAAAGAGTTCATAGCCCGCATGTTGGAGTCATCGCCGGGAATGAAATCCTGAATTATCAGCTTGTCCTGGTAGCCGGCCTGATAAATCTGGTCAATAACGGTTTGCAGCTGCTGGCGGTTGTCCAACTTGTAGACTTTCTTCTGGCTGGCAAACCCATTTTCCCAATAATTGATGCCATTGGATGGTTTGACTATGACCGGAAACCCGAAGGGCAGATGGAAGTCCAGGCCCATTTCCCGGGTATAAATAAAGGTTTGGGGGTATTCCAATTGCTCTTCATCGCACATTTGATAGAAGCTTTCCTTGGTTAGCAATGCTTCCATCAGACTTTCTTCCACATAGGGGACTACTATGTTTTCTCTTAATGCCAAGCGATTCTTTATAATCTGTTCAACATAGTTGTCGCCGCAGCCCAGCAGGAGAACCCGTTTGGGAGCGAAACGCTCCGCCAGATGGTTGAGAACCTGGAGAAAGGTTTCCGTTTGGTCCAGTTGGGCATTGGCCTCATAGTCGATTATTTTGCTGTTGCAATTGGGGCCGGTCGGGTATTTGCCCATGACTACGGATTTTATTTCATAGGCTTCGTAGAAGGCCCGCGCCAGGCTGTAGGCGTTAATGTCGTTCCCCAGGATTACGGGGATAAAGTCGCGTTTAGCAAATTTCAAAAGGTTTTTACCTCCCTGAATAACTGGCAGTCGCCCGCCGGGATTGCTTATTGGCCTGGTCGTATTCTTGCAGGCATTTTTTTACTATCTCCACGTCGGAAGCACAGGGGACATATTCTTTGCCGATTTTTTGCCGGGTTTCGTTCCCTTTACCGGTTATTAGTATGAGGGAATTGGCCTCGGTCCGCAATATGGATTCCTTTATGGCTTCCTCGCGGTCTTCGATTATTTCATAGTTGGGGTTATTTACTTTTACATACTGGGCAATATCTTCGCAGATATCCTTTACACTCTCGTAGCCCGGGTCTTCGGAGGTTAGGAACACCTTGTCCGAGTGCAGGCCGGATAAAAGCCCCAGATCTCTCCTTCTGACCAATGCCTTGCCCCCCGGGCAGCCAAAGACGGTGAAAATCTTACGGTCGGGGTATTCGCTTTTGGCGGATTCATACAGTTTGTTGAAACTCAATTTATTATGGGCGTAGTCGACGATGATAATCTTGTCCTGATTGCTGGTAGTGTATATTTCCATACGGCCGCTGGAGCGGGCTTTGGCCAGGCCCGCATAAATGTATTGCACCGGTATATTTAATGAATAGGTGACAGCTATGGCCGCCAGAGCATTTTCCACGTTGAAGAGCCCCGGCATGGTCAGGCGGAATTCCTGGTCGAATCTGGGAGACCTGACATTAAACACAGTGTCAAAACCGTCTTTTCTTATATTGTAACCATATATGTCAGCTTCCGAACGGGTTCCAAAAGTAAGCACCTGATCGGCAGCCCGGGCTGCTTCCAGGACGCGGTGCACCCGGTCCGAATCCAGGTTCACGCAGGCGGTGTGGCATTGCTTGAACATGGCCAGTTTTGAGGTGAAATAATCCTCCATATCGCTATGTTCGATGGAACTAATGTGGTCTTCGGAAATATTGAGATACACCCCCACATCAAAGCGTACGCCATATAGCCGACCGTATTTCAGGGCCTGGCTGGATACCTCGGTGACCATATAGGGTAGTCGGCAATGGGCGGCATTGTGAATATGCATCTGCAGTTCCAGTGATTCGGGGGTGGTGAGATGTGATTCCTCAGTGGTTTGGCCGTCATAGGTATCGATGGAGGAAATGATCCCCGCGGGGGCCTGACCATGGTCCTGGGAGTACTCATCCAGGATGTATTTTACATAGTAGGCGGTGGTGGACTTACCCTTGGTACCGGTGATGCCAATCAGGGTCAGGTCTTTCCAGGGGAAGCTGTAGTACAGGTTCGATGCCAGGGACAGAGCCTTTTGAATGTCACTTACTATCAGGCCGGGAATGCTCTTATGGTAATCTACCTCGCTGATATACATTAAGGCGCCATTGCGGATGGCCATGTCCAGGTACTCTTCTCTAAATTTAGCCCCTTTGCAGACAAAAAGGGTAGCAGGGCTGACTTTATTGGAGTCATAGGCTACCTTTTTGACAATTTTTTCAGCCATGTCCCGGGGGTACTCTTTATTGGTTAGCAAATGATGAGTATCGATAAGTTCTATATATTCTCCAATACTATGTTCCTTCACTATAAACCGGTCCTTTCGCTGGCGTGGTCATATACTTTCTAAACCTTATAATAAGCACTTTTATTCGACTTGTCCAAGGGAAGGACAGGAGGGACAAGGGGGCGGTTCTTTTGTCCGTCATCCATAAAACTTGCGAGGAAGAAAAGAACCGCCCCTTTGTCCCTGCTAAATCCGTTGAAATCGGTCATATGATGTAGTATTTTATAACTAGATATTGGATTGGGGGGAAAATAATAGTAGTGGCGTAAGAACCTTATCCTTGCGCATCGGGCGGGGAGCAATTTATGCTTAAGAAATCTGTTGCGGGAACATAATTATGAAAAGGTGCTGATTCCTTGAATTATTATCCTCATTTAAATGATATCTTTATATCCGAGCGCCTCAAGCGGCGGTTAAACGAAATAAACACTTATCCCATTACCACGGTCATTGCGCCCATGGGCTTTGGAAAAACCACCGCTATGAACTGGTGGGCCAAACGTCAAGTCAAAAATCAAGCCGATGCCGTTATTCTGCGGCAGATTATTGTTACAGACAGTATTACGGATTTTTGGATGGGCTTTTGCCGCGCTTTCAAAGGCTACCCCGAATTAACCGAACAAATGAAAGCCCTCGGGTACCCCCAGGACGCAACGGCGATATCCATGCTGGCGGAGCTTTTCGATGATGCATTGTCGCCAAGCGCCAGTCAAATTTACATAGTAATGGACGATATCCATATCCTTCAGCAAAAACCATTGACATCGCTGCTGCTTTTCCTTTCGCGCAGCCTGCCGGAAAGTGTTCATATCATTCTTCTGTCCCGTAATCAGATTTTCAGCGAGGAGGAACGGATGCGCCTGGGTAATCTGCTGGGCGAGATTACCGCCGATGACCTGCGGCTCAGCCAACAAGAGTTAGCTGTCTATGCCAAACGCTGTGGACTGGAACCCTCGGCCGAGGAAATTAATGTCCTGGCTACGCTCACTGAGGGATGGATCTCCATGATATATCTGAATTTCAAGGCCTATGCCCAGAAGGGATGCTGGCTATCCAGTTCAGCCGACATTTTTACGCTGATTGATCAGGTTTTATTAAATCCATTACCGGAACGTCAACGGGAATTTCTTGTTCTGATTGGCATGGCCGATGAGTTCACGGCAGATCAGGCAGCCTATCTGTGGCAGCACCCGGATACGGTGAAACTTCTTAGTGCCCTTTCAAAAAACAATGCTTTTATAACCCGTAATGAAAATGGGATTTATCGCTGCCACCATATGTTGCGCCACTGTACCCGGCAGAAATTTGCCGAAAAGCCGGAAACCTGGCAGAGAGAAAATTATTCCCGATTAGGGCAATGGTATCTGGAGCACGAAGAATATGTCCCGGCCTATTTCGCCTTCGCCAGTGCGCAGGATTGGAATGGCGTGCTCAAGACATTGGAAAAGGATAAGGCAAAGAGTCTGAACACCGAGCACAGTCAGGAATTTTTCCGCTGGATCAAAACTTGTCCAGAAGAATATCTTTTAAGATATCCCATTGCCATCGTTGCGTGCATGGTCAAGATGTTTTCCTTTCATAATATCCCCGAAATCAAACGTATGAAGGGACTGCTTCTAAAGTCGCTGGAACAGGATACTGCTCTGACCGAACAGGAACGCCATGATCTTTTGGGTGATGCCGAGCTGTCGGAGAGTTTTCTTTGCTACAATAACATCTCGGCCATGAGTGTCCATCACCGCAAGGCCTGCGCATTACTTAGCCGCACTTCACTCAGTATTGACGCCAAAGGCGCCTGGACATTTTCTGCTCCCTCCATCTTTATGATGTACCATCGCAGTGTAGGCGGCGCAGACAGCGAAAATGCTGAGATGCAAGAGTGCATGCCTTATTATTATCAGGTGTCGGACGGACATGGCAACGGGGCGGAGCATGGGTTTGCAGCTGACTTGTTCTATGAACGGGGACAACTGACCGATGCCGACATCGCCAACCGCATGGCCATGGCGGCGGCCAGTCAAAAAAAGCAGTTCAGTGTTATGCTAAATTGCAATTTTCTTTCTATGCGTATGGCACTTTTTAACGGAGATTTTGAAGCTGTAAAAAAACACAGCCTGGATTGTCGGGAATGGCTGCGCAGGGAGCGGCAGTACACACTCCTGAATACACTTGATATGTGCCAGGGATTTCTCTATGCCTTACTGGGGCATCCCGAAGCCGCCCCCAAATGGCTGGCGGAAGGACGGCTGCAGGAGACCCTGGTCATGTTTCCGGCTACCCCCATGCTGCATACTTTCTATAACCAGCTGCTGCTGGCCCAGGGAGAATGGACGCAGGTTCTGGCAAGGCGGGAGGAATGTGAAAATCTGTATGGTATTTATCATAATGTGCTTTGTGAAATCTGGCTTCATATCCAGCTTGCCGCCGCTTTGGAGCAGATCGGCAGGCATACGGAAGCACTCGAAGAACTTCACATCGCATTGGATATGGCGATTCCCGATGGCATTGTAATGCCCTTTGCCGAAAGCGAAGCCTACATAACGGCTCTGCTGCAGCAGCTGCAAAAGCAGGGCGTATACCCCGAGGAAATCGAGCGCATCCTGTCTTTAGCTGCAAGCTTCCACAGCGCAAAACAGAAAATACTCTGGGAGCACTGGAGCGAACACGAAAATTATGGACTGTCCGATCGGGAAATGGAAGTTGCCCGGCTGGCAGCCCAGCGGAAAACCAATTTGGAAATTGCCGAGGAATTACATCTGGCCGAGGGGACGGTACGCAATCAGCTCTCGCGTATCTTTGATAAACTCAACATAGCCGGAAGCAGCAAAAACAAACGCCTGGAATTGGAGAATTTACTGAAATTAAAAAAATAGTGACAAATGGTCACACTACAAATTCAAAACGTCACTGTACAATGAGACGGTACAGTGGCGTTTTTTTATATTTAAGGGGGTGAAGGCATGAAGGGAAAGCCCATTACCAAGGTCGAGCCGCTGGAAAAAGGCATTTTACGGGTAACCTTTGACACCGGGAACAGCGTGATGGTCGATATGAAGCCCAGCTTTGATATATTTCGTTTCGGAGCATTGCAAAACCCGGATATCTGGCAGAGTGCAGACACAGACGGAGGCTTTGTCCACTGGTACAAAAACGGATTACCGGTGGCAGAATTGGCCTATAACGAAATTATGAAAATGACTTTGGGAGAGTCTTATTGAGGTTAAAGTAAAAAATAAGGAGGAGAATTAATATTATGCAGACCAAAAGAATCACAAACAAAGTTCTGTCGCTGCTGCTATCAATGTGCATGCTGTTTAGTATGCTGCTGCAGGTAGCATACGCTGCTGAGCATACTATCAATATTACACAGCAGCCTACGTCATCTCTGGCGGCGGTTTTTTTGGAAAGTCCCGGCACAATCTGGGTTGAGGCCACCACTACCAACGCTGCAACCATCACTTATCAATGGTGGTGTATAGTAAAAGCATCTGGAAATAGCTTTACAGTTGGGAATGGGACGAACACCTTCGAAATTCCTTCGGATCTTATACCCGGAACATATGAGTATTACTGCGTGTTAACAGCGGAAGGCTGTGATGCGATAGAAAGTGAAAGAACAACCCTAACTGTAAATAAAGCAACATATACCGGAATACAGTCGGATACTTTTTATGTAAAAGCTGATCAGATAACACCGAGCAATGTCTATACCTTGCCTAGATTACCCATGAGCGATATGACGTATACGATAGAAGCCAACGGAGGCACTCTGGTTACAGGGACGAGTGAACTCAAGAGGGATGCATCTACTGATTGGAAATGGATATTGACCTTTGCCACAGCCAGCAAGCCCGCCGGTACAGAGGAAAACATCATACTCAAAATCAATGGAGGCAGTTGCTATAATGACAGTTCCTTTACACTTACTGTGAAGGCAGGAAAGCTGCCTGTAAGTATTACTGGAATTGACGGAACTGATGCTGAATACTCAGGCAATCCGCAGAAGGGCTATACCGGTGTGCCACAGACCGGCGGATTTACAGGAGCTTTGAACCATCATTATAAAGGTAGGAATACTACCGCCTACGATAGTGGAACAGCCCCTACCGATACTGGGGATTATACTGTCACCTTATCCATACCAGAGGATAATGCAGATTATAGCGGCTCAGCATCCATTGATTTTTCTATCAAGAAAAAGGAAGTAAGGGTATGGCCTGTTAATTATACAATGCCCCAAGGTGAGACGCTTCCTACATCAGATTCTATCTATGTAAACTATATTGGTTTTGTGGCAGGTGATAATAGTAATAACTCCATATCTACGTGGGCAGTACCTAAGCTGAATGTAAGTGATAGCAATACCCCAGGGGAAAGTGATATCGACTTTGAAACAGAGGCAACATTAGTGACGGAGAAAGAGAAACATTACACTCTCAAGCATGAAAAGAGTAAACTTACCATACAAGCAAGGACTTATTGCGTTATAGTAGAAGGAAGTTATGCACCTACGTCCGGGGTGGGAGATTATTATTCGAATGATACTGTTAATATAGCTGCAGGCACCCGTGACGGCTATACCTTTGTCAACTGGACTTCTCCCGATGGTGTAAGCTTTGCCAACCCAGGCAGTGCTTCAACTACCTTTACCATGCCCGGCAAAGACGTAACCGTAACGGCTAACTGGCAACAGGTGGCACCGACAACGAAATATACAGTTACCTTCAACGCCAGCGGCGGCAGCGTATCGCCTGCCAGTGCACAAACCGGCACTGATGGCAAGCTAACTGCTCTGCCCACACCGTCAAGAAGCAATCACAGTTTTGACGGCTGGTTCACGGCAGTAAGCGGCGGAACGAAAATAACCACGGACTATGTATTTACCGCTAATACAACTATTTATGCCCACTGGACTTATACCGGCGGCAGCGGCGGTGGCGGCGGTTCGTCTTCCGGCAGTACTGCCCAGCCTGCTGCCCCGGCAGCCGACGGCGCGGTAAAAGTGAACTATACCGCCTCAAATGGCACGGCTGTCCTTTCCCTGCCTGCGGCTAAAGTCAATGACATCATTGAAAACAGCCAGGGCGGCGCAGCCGTCATCGACCTTTCCAAAGTCAGCGGCATTACCGCGGCCCAGCTTCCCAAAGCGGCTCTGTCAGCCATGAATGAAGCGGGTCTGGACATAACGCTTAAGCTGCCTGCCGGAACAATTACCCTGGACGAAGATGCCGCCGCCTCCATTCTGGAGCAGGCGACCGGCAGCAATTTGAGTATTGAACTGCAGCCAGTAGCGACAGGTTCACTCACCCCGACCCAACAAGAAGCAGTCCAGAGCGGTGACCTGGTGCTGGACATCAATATTCTATCCGGCACTCAGAAGATCAGCAGCTTTAACGGGAAACTTTCCATCCAGGCAGCTTACAACGGACCCCAGCCGGTGGCCGTGTGGTACTTAAACGATAAAGGCGACCTGGAAAAAGTAAACTGCACCTTCAAAGACGGTATAGTCAGCTTCGACCTTGACCACCTCTCCCTGTATGTGGTGGGTCAGGATAGTAAGGAAGCCGCTCAAGAAAAACCCATCACCAACGTTCAGGAAGCCGGCTGGGAAAATCCCTTCAGCGATGTCAGAGAAGCCGACTGGTTCTATGGCGCAGTAAAATATGTTAATGAAAAGGGCCTGATGGCCGGCACCGGCCAGACCACCTTCGGCCCCTATGCCTCTACGACCCGAGGCATGATCGTAGCTATCCTCTACCGTCTGGAAGGAACTCCCGCAGTGAGCGCGGCCAACCCCTTCAGTGACGTGGCCGCCGGCCAATATTACGCCGCCGCGGTAGTTTGGGCCGCCGATAACCAGATCGTCAGCGGCTACGGCGACGGGAAATTCGGCCCCAACGACCCCATCACCCGTGAACAGATGGCGGTTATTATGATGAAATACGCCCAGGCCAAAGGCTATGATATAAGCGGCCAGGCCGACCTGGCCAAATACTTCGACGCAGGCTCTATCTCCGGCTGGGCCAAGGACGCCCTGTCCTGGGCCAATGCCGCCGGCCTTATCCAGGGCGACGGCTCTAAACTCACTCCAGGCGGCAACGCCCAGCGCTGCCAAGTGGCGTCTATCCTGCAGAGGTTTATTGAGAACATCGCAAAATAGCAGCTGTCAGTAACAAATGCGTAAAAAAGCCTGCCCCCCGCAAGGAAGGGCAGGCTTTTTACACGAATCAAAACCATCGGCAGATCAATTAATCGTGCATATCACTTGAAGGTTTTATTATGGCTAACCTTTACAGCCCGCCGTAATGCTAATCTTTACAATCTCTGAATGGAGTAGTAAAATTATCATACAATTGTTCTACAACATTACTACTATTATAGGGGGGTGAGCCATGTGCAGATACGACCTTCCGCAGCAATCCGTAAGAACTACAATGAAATTTCTGAACTCTGCAAACGTACAGGGGAACCGGTTTATCTGACCAAAAACGGCAGCGGCGACCTTGTTGTGATGGACATAGAGGCCTTTGCCCAGCGTGAAAGTATGCTGAAGCTCAGGGAAAAGCTGATGCAATCAGAAATAGACATTCTAAAAGGGCGTACCTATTCCGTAGAGGAAACAGTATCGGCTATGCATAAGGCTGTCGCGGAGGCTTACAATGCCGGAAAAGAATAAGCCTTATACGGTAAAAATCACGGAAACTGCCTGGGAAATGCTCGTTTCTCATGCGCGTTTTCTCGCGAATGTGAGCATGCCGGCTGCTAACAGGCTGATAGATACCTTTGTTGAAGTAACCAATAGCCTTGCCGCAATGCCAGAGCGCAACCCATGGTTGGAACACGACGCCATTCCTTTTCAAAAATACCGCAAGCTGCTGTTTGGCACGCACTATATGGCCGTTTATCAGCTACAGGAAAACACTGTCTATATAACCGCCGTTGTTGATTGCCGGCAGGATTACAGTTGGCTACTGTAACTACCAGGCAGCCTGATTATAGCACGAAATACCCCTAGACATGCTAAAGCCCGTTGCACCCTGGTGTCATTCAAACAAACGGGACACAGAAAACAGGATGGTGTACAATTTTTTGAACTGAAGAGAGACGTAAGCTCCGGTATTCTTGGAGTTTACGACTGAGGAAGAACCCTTAACCGGGTTGCTACCGAGTACAATGTTGGGGACAGCCAGGGGATTGCTCTTGGCATTTCCCTGGTCTGGTTTCCCGATGCCTAACCGCATGGTTACTCTTTAGGAGTCAGTTGGGGCGGTTAGCGTTGGCTGTTTCCCAGGCAGAATGCACAGTTGTCATAGCCATCCCGACGGGCATGTTCGGCAGAATGGTATTCTACCCGGTGTACGGGATTCATCTGGTTAATCCAGGAGCATCCCTGGCGATGCAGTTCCCCGGTGTTGCTGTTGGCAATAAAGTCAAAAGCCTCTAGCCCCATCAGGTTTATTACCTGGGTAATCCGACTGGTGATTTCGGCCCCAAAACGTTGACAGCACTGCAAACGAAAAGTACCGGAGCATGTTGGTCGCTGATTGAGATGCATTGGCTGCAATCTGCTGCTGACCGCTCGCCTGCTGTTGGCTTTGATTCAGATTAGGAACTTGCCCGCTGAGGATCTGATTAACTGTATCAT
>CAZLYH010000071.1:0-10510 GCA_964563775.1 uncultured Syntrophomonadaceae bacterium
ATGGAACGGCGCAAAAAACTTGGCCGTCCAGTCAGCTGCCACAGCCCATTTTCGGCAAAAATAATTTGTGGTGAATGCGGTGGTTTTTACGGCTCTAAGGTCTGGGGTTCCAACACCAAGTACCGGCGCACGGTATGGAGGTGCAATGAGAAATACAAAAACGATAAACCTTGTTCAACACCCCATCTTACAGAAGATGAAATTAAGAAGCGCTTTCTGAAGGCATTTAATATTCTGATGAGTGGTCGGGATGAACTGCTCGCCAACTGCCGGTTGGCCCAAGAGGTCTTATGCGACTGCACAGAGATTGATGCTGAACTTGAAGAACTACGACGCGAAATTGAGGTTGTTTCCGAGCTCACGAGAAAATCCATTTATGAAAACGCCCGCTTTGTCGTTAATCAGGATGAATTTAACGAACGGCACAAGGGATATATGGAGCGGCACCGGATAGCAACAGAGCGGGTTGCCGAATTAGAGGATCAGCGGCGAAACCGCCAAAACAAATTACTGATACTGGACAGGTTTATGCGAGAAATCAAAACCCGCCCATTTGTGGTCGAGGAGTTTGATGAGAGACTGTGGTTGGCAGTCATTGATAAAGTCATAATCCATGATGCTAATGACATCCATTTTACTTTCAGAGACGGTACAGCAATTACAGTTTAATATTTCAACGAGGGGTGTATTCCCCTTACACAGCAACCATCAATATGTTGTAGATCTGCCTGGCACGATTACCAATTAGGCATAAAAGGAAAAGGGGAAAAATGTGATGTTAAGAATTTTTTTAGTGGTTGTTTTTATCTATTGCTTATTATATTATATTACTAATCCCATTGAAAAAGTAGGGATATTTTTGGGAAAGTGATAGGTGGTGGTGTTTGATGCAGGTACCTGTGAGAAGAAGGTGCGTATCAAGAGTCTTGGAATGGATCGTTAGGTCGCCAAAAGAGCCGGAGACTTTGATGGGCAACAGCATGGAAAAAATTTTGCATTAATAGTCTAGTAAAACACTGGGATTAATAAAATATTTAGGAGGATGAAGTAAATGAGTCAAATCAAATGGAATTTTGATACCCTTCAGATCCATGCCGGGCAGGTAGCGGATCCCACCACAGGAGCGCGGGCGGTTCCTATTTACCAGACAACCTCTTACGTATTCAGAGATGTCCAGCATGCGGCTGATTTGTTTGCCTTGAAAGAATCGGGCAACATATATACCCGGATCATGAATCCGACTACTGATGTTTTTGAACAGAGGGTTACTGCGCTTGAGGGTGGAATTGCCGGATTGGCCACCGCTTCCGGTTCATCTGCTATTACTTACGCGATTTTGAATATTGCCTCTGCCGGGGATGAAATTGTATCAGCCAGTACCCTTTATGGCGGTACATATAATCTGTTCGCCGAAACATTCAAGACCTTTGGTATCAAAGTCCATTTCGTAGACCCTGATAACCCGGAAAATTTCCGCCGGGCTATAACCAGTAAAACCAAGGCAGTCTATATAGAAACGATTGGTAATCCGGGCATAAACCTAATTGATATCGAAGGGGTGGCGGCTATTGCCCATAATAATGGTATCCCGCTCATAATTGACAATACCTTTGGTACACCCTATTTGATCAGGCCGATTGAATTTGGAGCCGATATTGTTGTTCACTCAGCTACCAAGTTTCTTGGCGGACATGGGACTTCTATTGGAGGTATCATCATTGACTCCGGTAAATTTAATTGGGCAGCCAGTGGGAAATTCCCAGGCCTCACCGAACCCGACTCTAGCTATCACGGTATAAGGTACACAGCTGACGTTGGCGCTGCCGCCTATGTGACCAAAGCCAGGGTTGGACTACTTAGAAATACCGGCGCTTGCTTAAGCCCTTTTAACGCATTCCTGTTGCTACAGGGGCTTGAAACCCTATCGTTAAGGGTGGAGAGACATGTAGCCAATGCCCAGGCCATAGCCCACTATCTAAAGGATCATCCCCAGGTGGCCTGGGTCAACTATCCCAGTCTGGAAGGCAGTAAATATTACGATCTTGCCCAGAAATATTTCCCTAAGGGCTGCGGTTCTATCTTTACGTTTGGAATTAGAGGCGGATTGGAGGCTGGTATTAAGTTTATTGAGAGCCTGGAGATATTCTCCCACCTCGCTAATGTAGCCGATGTCAAATCTCTGGTTATCCATCCTGCCAGTACCACCCATTCGCAGCTTTCAGGTGAAGAATTAATAGCCGCCGGGGTTACACCAGACCAGATCCGGCTCTCGATTGGTATAGAAGATGTAGAAGATCTAATTTCTGACCTTGACCAAGCCTTGACCAAGGCAGCTCGGGATTAGATTATGTTGAAACACTTGAAGCTATACGCTGCATGGATGGTTAAAGACAAGCAGTTAGATAGATTGGAGGAAAACAGATGAGTAAAATCGCCCAAAACTTGACTGATTTAATAGGAGGAACCCCTCTTCTAGAACTGGTTAATTATAACCGGGCTAATAATCTGGAGGCTCGCCTTTTAGCCAAGTTGGAATATTTTAATCCCGCCGGCAGCGTTAAGGACCGAATTGGCTTTGCGATGATCAAGGATGCTGAAGAAAAAGGGCTATTGAAAGAGAACTCGGTAATTATCGAGCCTACCAGCGGCAATACCGGCATAGCATTGGCTTTTGTGGCTGCCGCCCGCGGTTATCGATTAATCCTGACTATGCCCGAAACCATGAGCATCGAACGTAGAAACTTGCTGCAGGCCCTGGGGGCTGAACTGGTCTTAACTCCTGGTCCTAATGGAATGCTGGGAGCTATCGCCAAAGCTGAAGAGCTGACCGCACAAATTGAAAACGCGTTTATGCCTCAACAGTTTAAAAACCCGGCTAATCCGGCCATTCATCGCCACACGACCGGGGTGGAAATATGGAAAGACACGGAAGGTTTAGTTGATATATTTGTGGCTGGGGTAGGTACCGGGGGAACTGTATCCGGGGTCGGAGAACTACTGAAATCCAAAAAAACTGGAGTACAGATTGTGGCGGTAGAACCTTTTGATTCTCCAGTCTTATCAGGAGGAAAACCTGGTCTGCATAAAATTCAGGGTATCGGGGCAGGGTTTGTGCCAGATGTTCTCAATCGTGAAATTATTGATGAAATAGTCCAGGTCAAAAACGAAGACGCCTTTAATACCGCCCGCGGTCTGGCTAAACATGAAGGACTGTTGGTAGGGATTTCATCAGGGGCGGCAGCCTTTGCGGCTACCCAAATGGCCAAACGCCCTGAAAATCATGGCAAAACCATAGTTGTGTTGCTGCCGGATACGGGAGAGAGATATTTATCCACCCCATTGTTCCAGGAAGGGTAGTTATTTAACCAGAAAGGGTGAGAAGAATGCCTGTAAAAATTCCGGATAATCTTCCGGCCACTGATATATTGAATAACGAGAATATCTTCATTATGGGTGAACACCGCGCGTCCACCCAGGATATAAGGCCTTTGCGAATAGCCATCTTAAATCTGATGCCGGTCAAAAGCGTAACTGAAACTCAATTGCTGCGGTTGTTGAGTAATACCCCTTTGCAGTTGGAGATTGTACTCCTGCATACAGAGAGCCATATTTCCAAAAATACTTCGAAAGAACATTTGAAGAATTTTTACCAGACATTTTCTGATGTTAAAAAGCAGCGTTTTGATGGGATGATTATAACCGGGGCACCGGTGGAGCAATTAGAATACGAGGAGTTCAATTACTGGGATGAACTTGCGGAGATAATGGATTGGACCAGGCATAATGTGTTTTCCACCTTTCATATTTGTGTAGGTGCACAGGCTGGCCTATATCACCACTACGGGGTGCCCAAATACATCTTGGACGAAAAGATGTTTGGGGTGTTCAGACACACCTGCACCCGTAAAAATATTCCACTGCTGCGAGGATTTGATGATGAGTTCTATGTACCCCATTCACGACACACTGAGGTAAGACGCGAGGATATTGAAAAAGTCGAGGATTTGGAGATACTCTCTGAATCTCCCGAGGCGGGGGTGTATATTGTATCATCTAAAAACGGACGGCTGATATTTGTGACCGGGCATTCCGAATATGATGCCTTGAGCCTGAAGGCGGAATACGACCGCGATATTGCCAAGGGCATGAATATCAAGGTACCACGAAACTACTACCCTGATGATGACCCGACCAAACCTCCGCTGGTTAGGTGGCGCAGTCATGCCAACCTGCTGTTTACCAATTGGCTGAACTATTATGTCTACCAGGAGACCCCTTACGATCTGGATGAACTCAAATAATGATGACGAAGAACAGAAAAGAAAACGCGACAGAATAAACATACCGAAAAAAAAAGTCAATAGCACGGCACTCGGAATGGCCATTATTGATGTGTACAAAGGTACTATGTTGAATGGTCATGATGAATTAACTCAGCTATTGGCCTTTTTTGACGGTGTCGTCAGAAGTATAGTTCCTCCGCCGATTACTTCATTATCATCGTAGAATACCACAGCTTGACCGGGAGTGACAGCTCGTTGAGGCGAATCTAGGTACACCGCGGCATGGAATCCTTCCTGGGGAACTACCTGGGCAGATACGCATGGGGCAGAATATCTGATCTTGACCTTAAGTTGCCGAGGTTCGGGGATTGGTTCGCCGGAAACATAGTGAACATGATTGGCTAAGAGGATTTGTGTATATAATTCCTGGGTGGAACCCACCCATACGGTATTGGTGTCCGCATCGATTTTAGTAACATAAGCCGGATACCCGAGGGGCAGTCCCAGTCCTTTTCTCTGGCCAATGGTATAATGATGAATTCCCCGGTGATGACCCAGTATGTCGCTGGTGGCGGTACTCCGGAAAAATCCGATTTTAGTCTTCGGTTTGATGTGTCGATCAATATAATCCCCGTATTTACCTGAGACTACAAAACAGAGATCCTGGCTTTCCGGCTTTTGGGAGACAGGTAAATCCGCTGCATTTGCCAGGCGGCGAACTTCAGATTTGGTGTATGAGCCTAAAGGAAAGAGTATATGCTTCAGTTGGTATTGGTTTAGCGTGTATAACGCATAGCTTTGATCCTTACTGTTATCTATGGCGGTTAATAGGTGGTACTTTCCGTATTCATCATCTAGTATACGGGCGTAGTGCCCGGTAGCAATATAGTCCATGTTCATGGTTAAGGCTTTATGCAAGAGCGAATTGAATTTCAGGTGCCGGTTGCATTCAATACAGGGATTGGGGGTCCGGCCAGCCAGGTATTCTAGACAAAAATGGTCTATTACCCTTTTCTTGAAATCATCCCGGTAATTAAAGACATAATGTGGGATATCCAGTTTCCAGGCAACCTGTTTGGCGTCTGCAACCGCTTCCAAGCTGCAGCAGGCACCGGTTTGAACATCGGTATCCTGCCAGATTTGCATGGTAACCCCGATCACCTCATAACCTTGGTCTTTTAGGAGCATGGCAGCCACCGAACTATCAACCCCACCACTCATAGCAACCATAACTTTCTTTGGCATACTGTTAACCCAACCTTTCATTCAGCTAAAATTAGGCCTGCAGACAAAATCCAAACGGTTCTGTTTACCAGTACGACAGAACCGTTTGGAGTCCGCATTATTTGGATAGCAGGTTGCTTTCCATACCTTTTTCACAGTAACTTTCAGCCTATTTCCGGCAGCAGCTTTTGGTCACGGTGGCAGAGGACTCGCCCCCCCGGCGGTAACTTCTTATGGCTTCATGCAGGGCATCGGCGGCCAAATTGGAGCAGTGCATCTTAATAGGAGGCAGGCCATCCAGTGCTTCAGCTACAGTCCGATTAGTAATGCTTTCGGCTTCTTCGAGGGTTTTGCCCTTGACCATTTCGGTTACCATGCTGCTGGTGGCGATCGCCGCAGCACAACCAAAAGTCTGGAATTTTATATCCTTGATTACATCATCGGTTACTTCGATTTCAATATGCATGATATCGCCGCAGGTAGGATTGCCCACCTCGCCGACACCGTTCGGATTGTCAACTTTGCCTACATTGCGGGGATTCATGAAATGATCCATGACTTTTTGTGAGTACTGCATGATTATTCCTCCTTATTGGCCCAGCGGTGACATAACCCGCAAGTTTTTGATTATAGGCGGTAAAACCTCCAGGAGATAGTCGACATCCTCCTCGGTGTTGTCCTTGCCCAAGGTTAAACGCAGCGAACCGTGCGCAGTCTCATGAGGCAAGCCTATGGCCAACAGAACATGGGATGGGTCGAGGGATCCTGAAGTACAGGCTGATCCGCTGGAGGCCATGATGCCATAATTATCAAGCATCAAGAGTATTGACTCACCTTCCACATAATCGAAACAGACGCTAACATGCCCAGGAATTCTTCTTTCGGGGTGGCCGGTCAGCCTGGTATTGGGAATAGCCGTGAAAATACCTTCAATCAAACGATTAGCCAGTCCGGCGAGGGGAGCTTCCTGGCTGCATAGTCTTTGCCCGGCCAATTCGGCTGCTTTGGCGAAGCCTACTACCCCGGGTACGTTTACCGTTCCGGCTCTAAGATTGCGTTCATGCCCGCCTCCATGCATGAAGCTGCCAATACGGACTCCTTTTTTGGCATACAGGCAGCCGACTCCTTTTGGCCCATATAGCTTATGAGCCGAGGCTGAGAGCAGGTCGATCCCGAGTTCGTTAACATTAACCGGGATTTTACCGACTGTCTGTACCGCATCAGTATGGAAAACTGCCCCGGCTGCATGGGCGATGGCTGCCAGCTCTTGAATAGGTTGAATAGTGCCGATCTCGTTGTTGGCATGCATAATGGAGACCAGGGCAGTATTAGGCCGCAGGGCATCCTTGAGCGTATCCGGTTCCACCTCTCCATAAGAATTTACTGGCAGGATCGTGAGTTCAAATCCTTGTTTGGCCAGGAATTCACAGGTGTGCAGAACTGCATGGTGTTCTATGGCAGAGGTAATTATATGATTACCCTTAGCTGGATTGTTCTGCATGTAAGTTATGATAGCCTGGTTGTCAGCTTCAGTTCCGCCGCTGGTAAAAATAATCTCGTTAGGTTTGGCGCCAATCAATGCCGCTACTTTTTCCCGGGATTCTTCCAGCGCTCGGTGAGCCTTTTGACCTTGGGAATGGACACTGGAAGAATTACCAAATACATCGGTATAGTAGGATTTCATAGCAGCAAAAACTTCCGGGTCTACCGGAGTGGTAGCACTGTGATCCATATAAATAGATTTCATTATTTAATCCTCCTATCTTTAATATAGTGGTATCTCGAATCTAGATTTTATAAATGAATCCGCCCCGCGGCATCTGTTGAGCTTCACGGGCAAGATCGGCCAGGGTGTAGGAATCAAGGACCTGGACAATAGAATCCCGCACCTTAGTCCACAATGACCGGGTGACACAAAAGTCCGACCGGGAGCAGGATTCCGGATTGCTTTCGCTGACACATTCCACCGGCGCTATAGGTCCCTCCAGAACCCTAATGACATCCCCAGCGGTTATATCCTGCGGATTTCTAGCCAGTATATAGCCACCCTGGGAACCGCGAACGCTTTTGACCAAACCGGCCCTTTTTAGTGGAACCAACAATTGTTCCAGGTACCGCTCCGACAATCCCTCCCGTTCAGCTATGGTATGAGTTGCTATAGGCGATTTTTCTTCACTCATGGCCATATCTATCATTGCCCTAAGTCCGTATCTTCCACGGGTTGATAATTTCATGATCAATCCTCCTCGTAGTGTTTAGCCGATTCCTGACTGAGTTAGTCTAAATAGCATAGTTGATCATTTTTTCCAGTACCAGTGCCGCTTTGCTTCGGATAGACTCTGGAACTGTAATTTTAGTTACCATATTCTCAAGCGAATAAAGAATCTTGTCCAGGGTGATGCTTTTCATATTCGGGCAGATTAACTCCTCTTGAGCCAGGATCAGGTCTTTGCCAGGGCTAACCTGGTTGATTTTGTGAATGATACCGCATTCAGTAGCAATAATGAACTGCTCCTTATCCGACCGGGTTGCATGGTCCACCATGCCTGCGGTACTCCCTACGAAGTCTGCCAAGGCAATAACTTCCGGTGTACATTCGGGATGAACCAGCACTTCGGCATCAGGGTGTTCTCGTTTGTGCCGTAAAATATCCTCCGCGGTCACAGCCGAGTGAATTGGGCAACAAGACGGGTAAAGATCCATAGGTCGATCCAATTTGCTAGCTACATATTTTCCCAGGTTTTCGTCGGGGATAAAGAATATCGGGGCATCTTTAGGAAGCTTCTGAATAATCCTGACGGCGTTTGAAGAGGTTACGCAGACATCGGAAACCGCCTTAATGGCGGCTGGGGTGTTGACATAACTGACAATTAGGCCATCCGAATGAGTGCTTTTATATTTCGCTACATCTTCAACTTTAATGCTATTGGCCATAGGGCAGGTAGCAGCTGGTTCCGGGGATAATACTGTCTTGTCCGGGCACAGTATAGCAGCTGATTCAGCCATGAAATCAACTCCTGCTACCAGAATGGTATCCAGAGGTGAGTTTTTGGCCGCCACCCCCATGGCGTAAGAATCACCGACAAAATCAGCGATGTCCTGAATTTCTGGTCGCTGGTAGTAATGGGCGATAATATAGACTGAACATTCTTTTTTCAGCCTTAATATCTTGTCTGTTGTCAATATATCTTTTTGGGTAATCATATTTCTCTCCTTTAGAACTTGACTCGTTCGGGGTGGCTGTAAACAGTGAATTTTTTACCACGGGCAAAACCTACCACTGTTATATTGAGATCTTCAGCTAGTTCTACTGTCAACTCAGTTGGTGCCGATCTGGATAAAATCAAGGGAAAGCCAGCACGGGCTGCCTTAATGAGTATTTCCGAGGCTACTCTGCCGCTCAGAAGGAGGCACTTGTCTTCAGGTTTGATTTCATTCCAAAAAACATAACCGATCACTTTGTCAACTGCATTATGGCGGCCGATATCCTCAAACATGCAGAGGATATTACCTTTATCAGCCAGAGCGGCACTATGGACCCCTCCAGTTAGATGAAAAGTGGCTGAGCGTTCCTCCAGGGTATTGATAATGTTCAGCAAATGCTGAGGTTCAACTTGTACGTCAGTTTCAATCGGTTTAAGTTGGCGGGCATCATTAATAAAATACAACCCAGCCCGGCTTTTGCCACAGCAGCTGGCAATATGACGGCGCAGGAAAGTTCCGGTCTGAGGCATAGGATTGCTAGTCTCTATCCATAGCAGACCTTCTTCTTCGCGCAGAGAAATATTTAATACATCGGACGACCTATTAATTAATCCTTCAGTAATCAAAAAACCAATCCCCAGTTCTGTAAGCGCCGCTGGGGAACATACCATAGTGGCCAGCTCGGTTTGGTTCACAAATAGAGTAAGCGGCTTTTCCTTTACTACCGGGACCTCTTTGGCTTCTACCAGACTATCGTTGTAGACAGTAACCGCCATCTCCTTATAAATTGCCGGTTGGGTCATTAATTTAGTCCCCCATATTTTAGTCATGAGTTTATGAGCAGAATATACACTAAAATAATAGGAATTGTCAAGTATCGTTTTGTTAGTCGTTGTCTATCTGAGGCAGGCAAAAAGACCATATAGAATTCAATTGGCAATCCCGTGATCGCGGTGGTTTTCTAGATTAGCTAATTGACCTTGGGTTTATTCCTGACAAGACCAGTTGACACTTAATTATAGAATCACTATTATTTCAATTGGAATTATAATGATGATATAAATTTTGAAAGGGGATATCTTATGGCCGGGGAGGTTCTAGCAGTTAATGTTTCTTCTAAACGCGGAGAGATAAAGAATAATGTTGGTGAGGCTTTTATTAAACAAAATTATGGACTGGAAACAGATGCTCATAGTGGAGATTGGCACCGCCAGGTTAGTCTTCTTTCGCTTTCGAGTTTTGAGAAGATGCGTAAAAGGGGGGCAATTGGACTTAATTATGGAGTTTTCGCCGAAAACATTACGGTTGGTGGGCTGGATGTAGCCACTCTTCCATTACTAACACGTTTAAAAGTTGGTGAAGCAATATTGGAAGTAACTCAAATCGGTAAAGAATGCCATAACCAAGGTTGTGCTATTAAAAAACAGATTGGTTCATGTGTTATGCCGGTTGAAGGAATTTTTACGAGAGTCTTAAAATCTGGCTGGGTTAGAGTCGGTGATTCTGTAGAAATAATGGCGGAAGGAAGGTAAATAGCACGGTATGGGGGAATTTATGGTCAATGCTTCTACTTGTTTGTTTAATCCCAGAAGTGGGCTCCGTAATATAATGCACTCAAAAGTTAGCAATCTCATTGATTGGCAAGGACGGAATTTTTGCATACCCCTGACGAAAATGCACACCCCCGTATTGAAATCGTTGAAATGTTGACCAGGGGTGTGCATTTGTATCATTTTATAGTAGAGTAGCCAGAATTTAACAACCCGGGCTATGAAAGTGGCCTGGGTTTTCTATTTAAA
>CAZLYH010000072.1:0-10303 GCA_964563775.1 uncultured Syntrophomonadaceae bacterium
GGGCAGGGGAGGGTTGGTGCCTTCTACGATATAGTCTACCTGGGAGATATGGACGGCTTCCTGGAATCCTCCCAGACAGCGGGGTTGATTTTCGTTTACCTCGACGATGACAATATCGGCCCGCTCGCAAATTGCCTGACTGTGTGAATTCTGGGGGCCGAAGTTGAAATAGCCATGCTTGTCAATGGGGGCCACCTGGCGCATGGCCACGTGAATAGGCTCCACGTTTTCGCGGATATAACGGGGCAGTTCGGAATAGCGCATGGGTGCATAATAAATGGGCGTTCCTACCTTGGCCAGGGAGCGATCCACACCGGAAAAGTGCCAGGAATTCCATACAAAAGTTTCTCCCCGGGGGTCGACCTGCATAATCTCCGGGGGCCTTAAGGTCAGTTCTGACCAGATTTTTACGTCTTCCAATTCATGCCGGCGCCGGGCCAGGGCTTTGTCCAGATCAACTACCTGGGCGCAAAGCAGACCATAATCCACCCAGTCGCCCGACCTTACCGCCCGGACCGCCTCATCCGCGGTCACCAGTTTACGGTTGTATTCCTCCCTCCAAGTCATTGCCGCTCCTCCTTCCTGACATGGCAGGATAACCTGCTCTGATCCCAGTCAGCCGGGTTAAGGATGTTAGGCTTTTGCTGGTGCGTAATAGGTGCGGTCGGTATCCTTCCAACGAAGAAGTCTTTGTTGGGTGACCAGGTGATTAAGGTAACCCAGGAGTTCCCCCATCAGCACCCGGTGCAGGTGAATATATTCTATTTCTTCCATATTAAAGCCAAAAACGGGAACAAGTAAAGGATACAGATCGTTGGCCAGCAGGGGCTGTTTTACCAGGTCTTCCACCTGCGTCATGAACTTGTGATGCCTTCTGGTCAGCCGCTGCAGCCTTTCAGCCAGATTAGTGAAGGTGGCACCGTGACCGGGGAACACTTTTTGCACCCCCAGGGACTGAAGTTGTTCAGAAACGGAGAAAAAGCTGGCCAGGGGGTCGTCCAGAAAACTGTTGGGCCAGTCGGTAAAATGGAGGTAGGATCCGGCTACCACCAGGTCAGCACAGAAAAGGTGGCCCAGTTGCGAATTCCACAGCAGAAACTGCCCGTCAGCGTGGCCGGGGGCCGGAATAATCTCAAAGGCCTTCCCCTGCAAATCCAATGTCTCACCGCTCCTTAAAGGTTGAATATCCCGGGGACGGGGGTAGCGGGGGGACACCTCCAGGTGCCAGTCTTTTACCAGTTTTTCCAGCAGAAGAGGAGAAAAGCCGTTAGTGACAAAGGCAGGCTCAATCTCCCGTTGGTAAAGGGAGGCAAAATATTTCTCGTCCAGGAAAACAAATCGGCAGGCACGGGTAATCTCCTCCTCCAGCATGTAGACCGGAGCCTCCGTTTGCTCCTGCAGCCACCGGGCTGCCCCCAGGTGGTCGGGATGACAGTGGGTGATATAAATGGCCTTCACTTGGCGGGGAAGGATTCCCACTTCCTGAAAGACCTGTTCCCATACCTGGTGGGTGCGGGGCAGTTCTATGCCTACATCAATGACTGACCATCCAGAGCTCTGTTCAACCAGAAAGGCATTATTCTCCGCCAGGGGGTAAGGCATGGATTGGCGAACAATATAATAGCCATTCTCCTCCCTCAAGATGCCCTGATGTACTAGTAGGCCATTTTTAAGCGACATGATTTTTCCCCCCTGGCCTGCAGGCAAAATTCTGCTGCAAGCTGCCATTAATTTCGGGCGCTGTACGTCCCGTCCCTATAATATTACGGAAGGAGTTGGTGTGGCCCCTTTCCGGATGGGAAAGCTAGCGCCAAAGCGGTTTCATCATGCTGTAGCTCTGCTCCAGTACCTGCATATAAAACTCAAAACCCTCCTGGGGATCGGCCATTTTCTGGCGGCCATTACCCAGGTAGAGTCCAAAGGGATCCAGGGTGTGCATGATTTCTGCCTGTTCGCGGGTGGGAGGTTCTGTCTCCCCCACCTCCGCGGGCATCTTCAGGGTCCAGGAAAGGTTTTCCTTGACCTGCTCCGGGGTGATACCGGGATGGCATTTGTCCAGATACATTTCCCCGGTAACGGCATCAAAGCGGAATACCCCCATGTCGGTAATCACCGCAGCGGGGCCGCCTCCGGTTAATCCGGCTTTCTTTCGGCTATCTCCGCCTGCCAGAAACCCCGGGGTGGTCAGGTAATCCACCCGCTCCACGAAACGTCGTTTTTCCTGCTTCATCATAATCAGCAATCGTCCCACCGAGGAGCCGATATCATTTCCTCCGCCACTTCCCGCTACCCGCACTTGAGCCCGGGGATAGCCGCCCAAGGCGGTGGTATTGAGATTGCCATATTTGTCAATCTGCGCTGCGCCGATTAGCCCCACATCGAAAAATCCCCGCTGCTGATCCCCGAACAGGCGCCACATGGGCAGACAGCTATAAGCACGCTCATCTATAGTAGTATCGGCAATACAGGTCAAGAGGCGCCGGGGAGATGAACCAATTGCCCCGCCTTCCACGGCAATGGTCATATTGGGCGCATGGGTGAGGCGGGCCGTCATGGCTGCAATCAGAGGAGGACCGATGCCCACAAAGGCGGTTTCATAGTCGCAAAATTCCCGGGCCATGGTTGCGGCCATGAGTTCCATTAAAGTATATTCACGGGCGTATTCTTTATTTTCCATTATTTTAACGCACCTCCCCGAATTTCTGATAGCGCTGCTCGGCCTGGGCCAGGCGCAGTAAACGCTCCCAACCTACTTTCCGGCAGTAGCCCTCCCAGTCCTCCACTCCGAAAATCCATTCCTCGGCCCAGCGTTTAAAGCCGTCCTCGGTGGCCCAGGCATTGCCGACCTGGATGCCAAAGGGAACATCCATGGCATAATAATAGGAGCAGCCTCGGCCATGGGAAGCGAAGGGGACTTTGACTACTGCATCCACGCAATAGTAAGGTATGCAGGTGAGATTGGGCAGGCGGCGGATTTCCTCGGTGGGAACGATCTCTTCGGTGGTGATGACCACGTGCCGGGCGGCCCGGGCCAGGGAATCGTCATCCCCCAGGTGGCCCAGGATCTGGGCGTTGCCCATTTCGTCACAGCGTTGGACATGAATGAAAGCCACATCCGGTTGGGCGGCCGGGACCAAAGCTACCGGTTCACCGGTATAAGGGTCGTCCACTATCTTGATGCGGGAGTTGTAACGGGGTATATCCGAGCCGAGCAGCGATTTGACCGGCATAAAGGATACACCCAGGGAAGCGGCCAGGAAGCGCATTCCCACTGAAAGGTTGGAGTACTCTTCGATTTCAATGGGGCGGGGAATGCCCTTTTCCAGGGCGCGGCGGTAAACGGCATCAGAGCCCCAGATGCCCCCCCAGTTATAGGCGATTTCAAATTTTTCCACCTGCCCCAACCCGATGAGTATGGAGTCATGAACGAATGATACCGAGGTATCACTTACCAGGCGAAGCTTTTGCTTACCCTGGCGGGCAACCTCATGTACTGCTGCCGTAGGCGTACGGTCACCTATGCCGCCGAAACTGAGGTAGCAACCATCTTCAACAAAGCTCTGTACCGCTTCTTTTAACGTAGTTACCTTGTTTACCGGCGGCTTGCCAATTCTCTGCTGCATGATTTTCCTTGACCCCCCGTTTCTTCTTTCTCTCTCTTACTTTGGATTCTTCGCTAAAAATGATAAAATCCCTTTACGTAGTAAAACGGGGCAGGCCTTTCCGGTTGTTGTAAGCTATGCAGGCGGGGTGGCAGAAACCTCGGTAAACTCATGATGGGATGACTTTCAGGATTATTTTTTTATTAGCTGCACAAAATAAGGCTGAACCATTTGAAGTTAAATTCATGGAGGGCTGGATAATGAAAGATATCTCCGAAAAGATCAGCTATCTGCAGGGACTGAGCGAAGGCCTCAATGTAAATGAGGGCACCCCCCAGGGCAAGATCATCAATGGGATTCTGGGCGTGCTGGACGAACTGGCTGATATTGTGACCGTAACGCGTATTGATTTCGAACGATTGAAGGATTACGTGGAAAGTATTGACGATGACCTCTTTGAAATGGAGGAACATCTTCATCATCATTGCGAGGATGATTTGATCGAGCTGGATTGTCCTCACTGTGGTGAGGAACTCTACTTTGAGGCAGATCTGCTTGACGATGACGATATTATTGAAATTACCTGTCCTAATTGTGACGAAGTGGTTTTTGTTAATGATGGTTCCTTTGATTACCGTCCCAGTCTCATCGACGATGATGAAGAAGAGGAAGAGCCATTCGTAACTAATCCTTCACCTTCCTGAAAAACGCAACCATTCCGGGCCAGCAGGGCCCGGATTTTTTTTGCCTTTCGCAGCAGTTTGAGCTGAGATTGGCACTGGTCTGTAAAAAAAAGAAATGCTTAAGGATTAGGGGAAAGAAAGGGTTTTGACGCTGAATAAGGCTGAAGGACTTTGAGGAAAAAGCTTTACGGGCATGGAGTTATAACCTGCACCAATATCGATTCTACTGCCGTAATTGTTTAAGCATCCAGACCAAGCCATTATTACTTTTTGCAGTGGAATCAACACTGATTATACAAGTCCGTCAGTAACTGATTGTCCTGAATTGGCATATTTTACCCCCTGGCCCAATATCTTTATAGGGCAAGGGGGATTAACAGCATGCAACCCAGTAGACATAAGGTTTTCACGCAGATTATGCCCTATCTTTCACCGGCTGTTGCCTGCCTTCTGGAGGGCTTGAACGGAGAGCAACTTGGTACCCTGGAGGAAATCCGCCTGCGCCGTGGCCAACCGTTGCTTTTGCGGCTCGACCAGCGGGAGTTGACGCTGGACAAACATGGCCGTGTACATAGCAATTTGTCCGCAGGCTATAGGATTACCGAGGAAGATATGTACCGTACCCTGGCCTCTATCAGCGACAACTCCCTGTATGCGTTCGAGGAGGATATCCGGCGCGGTTTTATTACCATTCCTGGAGGGCACCGGGTAGGACTGGCGGGGCAGGTGGTGTATCAGGGTCAGGAGGTACGAACGCTGCGGGATTTCAATGGCATCTGTTTGCGTGTTGCCCGGGAGGTTAAAGATGTAGCTCGTTCTCTGTTGCCGGTTATCTTTCGTGGTCCCGGTGGCGGGGCGGTAAGTACTCTTTTGATATCTCCGCCTCGTTGCGGAAAGACCACCTTGTTGCGGGACCTGGCCCGACTGATCTCCACCGGGGGCGAATGGGGCCCTGGTCACAATGTAGTGATTGTGGATGAGCGCTCCGAACTGGCCGGCTGCTATAGGGGGGTCCCCCAACTCGATGTGGGACCGCGTACTGATGTACTGGATGCCTGTCCCAAGGCGGTGGGTATGCAAATGGCAGTTCGTTCTCTAAGTCCCGGGGTAGTGGTTACCGATGAAATTGGCCGCAGCGAGGATGGGGAGGCCATTCAGGAGTGCATTCACTCCGGTGTGGTGGTGTTGAGCAGTGTTCATGCCGCCAGCCGGGCGGAACTGGAAAACCGGCCGGTGATGAAGGAATTGTTGGCCCTGCGGGCCTTCGCTGCCGGGGTGGTTCTGTCCCGGCGTAACGGACCGGGAACTATCAAAGAAATCATCAGGTGGGATGGAATATGATCTGGTTGAAAAGCGTGGGAATTGTCCTGATTGTGGCTGGATGTGGGGCCTGGGGACTGTTTGCCGCCCGCTCCCTGGAAAGAAGAGCCGACCAGCTGCGGGAACTCCGTGTCTCCCTGGGTTTTTTGGAGAAGGAGATTACCTTTATGTTTACACCACTGTCACGTGCCCTGGAAAAAACGGCCGTGTTCTGCCAGGGGCCGGTGGCGAGTTTGTTCAGCGAGAGTTCCCGGGTTTTGCAGCTGCGCCAGGGGGTTACGGTGGATGAGGCCTGGTCTGCCGGTCTCAATTATTTGCAAATCTGCTCTGACCTTGCCAAGGCGGATATCTTGCTGCTGCAATCGGCTGCCGGTCAACTGGGTATGTCAGATGCCGCCGAGCAGAAGAAGCTATTTCAGTTGCTGCAGGAACAACTGCATTTTCAGGAGGAGCGCGCCCGGGCTGATATCGATTCCGGCAAGAGGGTGCGGGCTTATGGAGGCTTCATCATGGGGGCCGTGGTGGTGCTATTGCTGCTCTAGGGGGCGTGATAGATACGGATAACGCGGATCTTACGGATTACCACGGTTTTATTAAATGCGGATCGACGAGCTCAGGACGATGTGATGGTACGCAATCTATATACGATAAAGGGATGTTACATATGATTCCGAGGATTAGATAACAATCCGTATCATCCCCCCCGGCACTTAAACTAAATGCCGGGGTCACCATTAAGGTTACCGTGTCCAAAGGTGTCTATTGATATGGGGAGGAGTAGGTATATGGATATTGAAATCATTTTCCGCATTGCTGGCATTGGCATTCTCATTTCGGTTCTCTCCATTGTGTTAAAACAGGCCAAAAAAGAGGAACAGGCAGAGATGCTGACTCTGGCTGGTGTAGTGGTGGTGCTGATTATCGTTGTCCAGCTCATGAACCAATTATTTACCGTGGTGCGCTCGGTGTTCAACCTTTAGTTTTCATCCGGAGCGGGAACCACAGGGCACATCCCGAGTGCAGGGCCAGACAGCAGGAGGCAGCGGCTTTCTCGGCCTTTCAAAACCAGACGATGCAAGGGGGATTGTGGTGGACATCGCCCAGATTATTGGACTGGCTCTAGTGACGACTATTTTACTGCTGATCCTCAGACAGGAAAGACCGGTTATGGCGGTAGTGCTTAGCATTGTTTTCAGTGTAGTGGTCTTTTCTCTGATGATGGGGAAGATGGCCTCCATTTTGAAGGTCATGCAGGAGTTGACCCGGCGGGCCGATAGCAATTATTTCTTTTTTGCCACCTTGCTGAAGATCATGGGCATTGCCTATCTGGCAGAGTTTGCCGCTGCCATCTGCCAGGATGCGGGGGAACAGGCGGTAGCCCGCAAGGTGGAATTCGCGGCCAAGATTATTATTGCCGTACTGGCCCTTCCCATTATGATTGCCATACTGGAATCCCTAATGCGGTTATTACCCGGTTAAGGGAGGGAATACATTTTGAAGCTGCTGCCGGGAAATTTACATACGGATACCCTCAGCCGACTGCGCGCCCAAACTATTCTGGTATTATGTCTCGGCCTATTGTTCTGGTTGGGGGCGGCTGTTACTGCACCAGTCGCAGCGCAGGAAACGGAACCAGTCCCTGCCTTCTCCATGGAAGATACGCTGTCCGCCCTGGATTTGAAGGTGCTGGAAGAGTACACGCAGCGGGTAGACGGTGAGATCAGCCAGCAACTGGAACAGAAGCCGGCCCGGGAATGGTTGCTGGATTTTGTGCGTGGGGAGTGGGAACTTGATGCCCGAGAAGTAGGAAACAATATAGTGCGTTTTTTTTTCAAGGAGGTCACTGCCAACTCCAACCTGCTGGGCAAGCTGTTGATTTTGGCGGTCATATCAGCCCTGCTCATCAACCTGCAGACGGCTTTTTCCTCCGGGGTGTCCCAGGTATCCTACCTGGCTTGCTTTCTGGCCCTTTGTGCCCTGGCCCTGGGGTCTTTTAAAGTAGTCCTGGACCTGGGGATTAACACCGTCAACAACATGGTGGGGTTTATGATTGCCATGCTCCCGCAGATGCTGGTCCTGACCGCCGGCATGGGGAATGTCAATAGTACGGTTACCCTTTTTCCCCTGCTCATGACAACGGCTACCGCCTTTGCCAGCACTATTAAAAACCTGGTTTTCCCCCTAATTATTCTCTCAGCCATTCTGCATCTGGTTAACAATATGTCAACTACCATGAAAGTGGAGCGCATGGCCAAGTTTTTTACTCAGATGGCCCAGATTTGCCTGGGTTTTCTCTTGACTTTCTTTGTCGGGATACTCACCCTGCGGGCCTTGTATGCCTCAGTCCTGGATAAGGTTACCCTGCGCACCACCCGCTTTGTAACTGATAATGCCATACCGGTGGTAGGAAAAATGTTTTCCGATACCATCGAGGTTGCGGCCGGTTACATTTTACTGCTGAAACAGGCCCTGGGTATTTTCGGGGTACTTGTTATCCTGGGGATGATTCTGCTGCCACTTATTAAAATCGCGGCTCTGGGGCTTATTTACAAGGTGTCGGCAGCTATTGCCGAACCCCTGGGGGATTCCCGCACCTCCGCTGTTCTGGAGATTATGAGTACTCACCTGTTCCTGATGCTGGCGGCAGTTGCAGCCGTGGGACTGATGTTCTTCATTATGATTGCCATTGTTATAGGTCTCAGCAGCGGGCCGGGAATGGCCCGATAGGGGGTGATCCGGTGTCGGTCCTGGTGGAGGTGGTAAGAAATGTTCTGGTTATCATCATCGTGGCCAGCCTGCTGGAGATGCTATTGCCGGAAGGTTCCACCCGGCCTTTTGTACGCTTTGCCGTGGGCCTGTTTATTCTTATTGCGGTTCTTAATCCAGTGCTTACGGCAGTTTTTGCCCGGCAGGATTTGGAGATATCCTGGTGGGACTCGCGCGCAGATTATCGGGGTGAGATGGGGTATGTGGAGGAGAAGGGACAACGTTTGCAGGAAGAGGTGCTCCGGCAGAGCGGGGAAATGGCCCGGGAAAAACTGCAGGGGCAGATTAGTGCGATGGCTACACTGGTTCCCGGGGTGGCGGAGGTTAAGACCGAGGCCCGGGTGGATGCCCGGGGGGCGGTTAAAAAGCTCAAGCTAGTGGTACGCCCGGAAAGGCCGCCCCAGACTGACGGGGAGGGAAAAAACCCGGGAGTTTTTTTCTCCTCCGGCAGTGACCTGCCAGAAGAGGAAAAGGAGCAAATCCGCACTAAAATGAGCGGTATCCTGCAGCAGTTCTATGGCCTGGACGGGGTGAATATAGAAATACAATTCGAAGGGGGTTAAAGCATGCTGGAGGAATGGATGCGAAAGGACCCGTCTTCCTCCGGGGGGAAGATTCCATTTTTAAGTGGGGGAAAGGGACGCTATCTGCTGGTGGCAGCCATCTGCCTGGGCCTCCTGGCCCTGCTGTGGCCTTCCGGGCGGGGGGGAAGAGTTCCGGCAGATATGGTGCCGCGTACGGATGGAAAAGCTGCAGGTACTCGGGCCGAGCTGGCCGGGGAACTGGAGGCCATTTTGGCACAAATAGAGGGAGCCGGGCAGGTACAAGTCAGTATCTCACTGGAGTCGGACGGTCAAAAGACCTTTGCCAGCAACGAACGCAATGAAATGCGGGAAACGGCGGAAAATGGCCCCGGGGGTACGGTAAAAAAAATCAGTGAGAAAAATACCACCCGCGACCTGGCGGTTTCCGGAGGAAATCCACTCCTGGTTGAAAACAGGTATCCACGGGTGACCGGGGTCCTGGTTGTAGCTGAGGGGGCAGGATCTCCAGCAGTATGCGAGCGTTTGATTAACGCTACCACCACCTTGCTAAACATATCTCCCCACCAAGTAAGCGTAATGCCTCGCCGGGCCGGCAATGAGTAATGGGGGTGGGCCAATGGTTATTAATTTCGTTAAATTAAAACGCCTGGTGGTCTTGCTGGGGGCTGTTTTGATCGTTCTGGTCCTGGCCAGCCTGGTCTTTTATGAAGGCCCCCGGGCCAGCTCCACCTCACCCCGGGAACCTAAAGCCGCAACTACTCCGCGTCAGGTTGTATCCGGGGAAAAAGGAACTACAAATTATTTTGCCAGCTTTCGCATTGAAAGAGAGCAGGTGCGGGGGCGGCAGTTGGCGATGCTGCAGGAAATAGCGGCGGACGAAAAAAGTGCATCCAATGCTCGGGACAAAGCCTGCGCGCGCATGATTAGCATTACCGAAGAGATGGAAAAGGAAATGAAGGCCGAAAACCTGGTAAAGTCGCGTGGAGTCAAGGAATGTGTCGTTATTATTCAGCCTGCCAATACCACCATAGTGGTAGACCGGATTTCAGAAAACGGACCCTCGGAAGATGATATTAAAGGCCTGGTCTCCCAGGTGGTAGGTTGTTCGGAAGACGATCTCTCCCTGATTCAAATGACTCCGGGAGCGGCCCCTTCTCATTCGGCTGCTGAGGTAAAAGATAAACAGGGGGATTAATTTTTCAGTTAACCATCCAGACTAATCTGCTCTAATAGTTTCACTGGTGGACTCTAGGTGGTGGTTTTTCTGAAAGCATGCCAGTAGTAATTTACTGGTTCACACGTAGACGGGTTTGCCACTTACTGATGTGATAAGGTGCCGGGTATCCTCCAGGTCTTTTTCAGCGGGGGGGGTGGTAGCGGTCAGCTC